>JAYSTR010000082.1:0-4679 GCA_043719555.1 Bacteroidota bacterium
CCTTCTTTTGCATCTTTGTTACTTACTACAGTAGCTAAAATCATAGTATCGCCTAGTTTTACAACTACGGCGCCATCTGCTTGTTTTGCTAATTTCCCTGTTTCTAGGGTTACGATTCGTCCATCTCCTAAGTCGAACGAATGTTGAATTCCAATTTGTGACATCTTGTTTTCTTGTTTTGTGTATCGACGTTTTCGATACGGATTTATATTTGTTTTTCTATTTTCTTCGTCCCTAATACTAAATCTATTTATTAAATCAGAAAGAGTATTTTAATAAGAAAGGCATTTCGATTACTCGAAATGCCTTTAAATTTTAACAAGAACACATTATTACTTACGGATATCTAATACTTTAATAACCGCACGGTAACGCATAATGTCCGTGTTTTTTAAATAATCTAATAAAGCACGACGCTTACCTACTAAATTTAATAGCGCACGTTGTGTTCCAAAATCTTTTTTGTTACGTTTTAAATGACCTGTTAAATGGTCTATACGGTGAGTAAATAATGCCACTTGAGATTCAGCTGAACCAGTGTTTTTATCGCTACCACCGTGTTTTTTAAAAATGTCTTTCTTTACTTCTGATGTTAAATACATGTTATTCTTCTTTTAAAGTTTTCTTTTACGAGGTTGTAAATATACGCAATTTAGTAATACAAACAATAGTTTTAAGGATTTTATTTACGAATCACGAATTTTTGTGTGATTGGTTCTGATTTTTCGAATTTACAGGTAATAAAATACATACCACTTGTTAATTCATCTATCTCAATTGGATAAATTTCGGAGCCTATAGAATTTATTTGACCCTTTTTAACTACTTTTCCTGTTAAATCACTTATAATATAATTAAGATTTTGTTGCTCATTTACATTCAATGATAAATTAATAACAGATGATGTTGGATTAGGGAACAGTTGAAAATTAGTTTTAAACTCTTTTTCTTCTATTGATGCAACAACGTTACTTGTTATAAATCGTTCTGTAGTTTGACAGCCAAAATCACCACTAATAGACTTAAGTGGTATTGCCGGACTCAGTTTATTAAATTTAATAATTCCCGAACCAGGGTTTGGTGTATAATACTGGTATGCCCACCACGAAATGCCATCACAACCATCATCATCCATAGTAAAGGTGTAACAACCATTAGGCAAATCTACAGTATCCTTAAAAATAGTTGAATTTAAATTATTAATTCTGCTTGCAACAATTGTTCCGCTCGCATCTTTAATAGTCCAATGAGCCTCATTATAACCTGGATTTATAGCACTTGTAGATGCATTTGAACTAAAAAACACAACAAACTTATTAGGATAAACTTTTACTGAATTATACGTTGAATTATAGGTATTATTAAATAAATCCTGATCACCACTACCTCCATTTACTCCAGTAATATTAACTTTAAATTGATTGGTTGCATTTCCATTATATAAAGGCATAATGGGGCCAAATTCTACAATAGTTTCTTCTAAAAAATTTAAAACACCTGTCCAGGTATAGGTTAAAGTTGTACCACCAACAACACTATAGTCAAAAACAATTTGAGTTACTGGACTTGTGCCCGTGTTTTTGATTTTAATTTTCGGATTAAGGCAGGCATTATTATATCGAGCATAATTAGGGTCGTTAGTTGGTGCAATAATATCTTCAATAGATACATCAGTGTTATAGCTTGGCACTGAATAAGAAATTAATTGCGACACTATGTTATAACCACCAGTATTAGTTTGAGTTGGAGATGTATATTGTTCCAAATCAACATCAACCGAAAAAGTAGATGCAGACGAAGTTACAGAAGTAATATCGTGAGTAAAAGGATATACTACTTGTCCAGGACACCAATTTGCTCTATCATATAACCAAGTACCTGTTTGTGGCGAAATATTATTTAAACCACAATCGTTTTTCCAAATTTGTTTTTGTGCAATGTTAGCGCCGTTAATTTTTAAATCATAATATTTACTGCAAAACTCACCACAATCATTATCATCAGCTCCGTGTCCGCTTATTGTATTTTTAACTACAACTTTAGTTACGGGGGCATTATATTGAAATGCTTTTTCAGTTAAATGATTTTCTATAGGATCAGAAATATTACCATAAGCGAAATAACCGTCATAAATATTTTTTGCAGAAACAGCTTCTATCGTTGGGGTTCCCTCAATCATTTCTAATTTTAAAGTTAATGTAAAACCCCATGAGTAACCATCGTATTTATATCTAAAATCTAAATTTCCATTTAAAACAGATGAATAATCAGTAACATCAACAATATAATCGTGTTTACGATTTGTTCCCAACCAATCTGTTGCATAAGGCGTTATAACTCTGGCAATTTCCATAGTATCTGCATTTGCAGGCTTAATATACACTTGCGTTGTATAATCCCACGATCCGCAGTATTGCGCACCGCTTGGGCAAGCATAGCGACCTAAGATATAATGTAAGCGAATTTTACGAAACGTTTTACCTGTTGGTAATACTGCAGAAGTATCATAATTACCCCACTGTGTAATTTTACGTGAATTATAAATGGTTACCCAGGTTGTATCACCTGGTGCTGCTTTAATTTCTGAAAAAAATATTGTAAAAAGAACTAGAGTAAAAAGCGTTTTTTTCATATGGGATAAATTATTAGAAGTACAATTTTATTAATAAACTTTTATTGTTTTTTTTGAATATTTACAAATATATACTAGCGAAATATAAAACAATATATTAGGTAATAAATGATTTTTAAAACGAATAACTGAGTTGTTTTAAGTAAAAACTGCGTATTAAAAAAATAGCTCTTAATTAATATTAAGAGCTATTCAGTATTTTTATGATAGTTTTTTAAGTGCCTCTCGTAAATTAGAAATTACATCATTCACATCAGTAACTTTACAAGTTCCAACCGACATACGATACCAAGGAGAATTATCTGATGCGCCAAAACAGTAAAATGGAACAACAGCTAATTTTGCTTCATCTAAAATATATTTAGTAATATCTTTAGTTGTATCTAATATAGTTCCATTACTGGTTTTTAATCCGTGCAAATCAAACTTAATCGTTAAATAAATAGCAGCTTGTGGCGTAATTGCATCAACTTTAAATCCTTCGTTTTTAAGTGCCTGAAATCCTTTGTAAAAACCATCTAAGCGAGTAATAATTTTGATTTTTTGTTCATCAATAAATTTATCATAAATAGTTAAATCTGATAAATATTTTGCACTCGCCATTTGCTCGGCTTTTGGAGCCCAGGCTCCAACATGGGTTAGTATAGCTTTCATTTTATCAATAATCGCTTTTGGTCCCATACTCCACCCTACTCTAACTCCTGTAGCTGCTAACGATTTAGAGATTCCGTCAACAAAAACAGTATATGCACGCATTTCTGGGCGCAACGTTACCGGGTTATAATGTTTAGTATTACCAAACGTTAGAGCCCAATAAATTTGATCGTACATTAAATACACTGGTTTTTGGTCAGGTGAACGACGAGTATTTTCCGCTAATATTAAATCACAAATTTCTTCTAGCCCTTCTTTACTAAATACAGTACCAGTTGGGTTTTGAGGCGAACACAATGCCACTAAACTCGCTTGTTGTATGTAAGGTTTTATATCTGCAGCCCTAGGCATAAAATTTTGCTCAGGTGTAGCTTCAATAACAATTGGTTTTGCAAAATTTAAATATGTATAATGATTATTATTCCACGATGGAACAGCGAAAATGACAGTATCATCAGCATCTACTAGTGCTTTGAAAATACTGTAAATAACCGGGCGAGCTCCTCCAGCAATTAAAATTTCATCCGCTTTGTAATCTAATTCGCCTCGTTCTTTTAATAAATTTGATACTGCTTGACGCAATTCTAACATCCCATCAGCAGCAGGATAATTCGTTTGATCATCAAAATAAGCATCAACAATGTGTTGTTTTAATTCAACTGGAATAGGAAATTCCTTTGGATTAAAATCACCAATAGTCATATTATATATTTTTTCACCTTGCTTAATTTTATCATTTACTTCACCAGCAAGCTTAATGATTTCTGAACCAATAATGTTTTCGGCAAGTTTTGATACTTTTAATTTAGGGGTTTGTAGCGAAGTACTCATATCTATTAATTTTTTTGAAAAATATAGATAAAAGCTAGTACTACAAAATATTGTTTAAAATAGTATCTGATAAGTTAAAACTTTTATGTTTTTTTATTCAATTACTCCTTAATTTCATCACATAAATAAGTAACCATGGATTTAGAAATACTAACAAACCAAGTCGTAACAATAAGTAAAACAGTAGCCGAATTTATTTCAAACGAACGATTAAAATTTAATTATAAAGACGTTGAAATAAAAGGATTAAATGACCTAGTTAGTTATGTAGATAAAATATCTGAAAAAATGTTAGTTGAAGCTTTAATACCAATTTTGCCAAATGCTGGTTTTATTGTAGAAGAAAACACTAAATCAGATATTAAAGAATATAACTGGATAATTGACCCTTTAGATGGTACTACAAATTTTGTTCATGGAATACCTTGTTATGCTATAAGTATTGGATTGGAGCATAATAGTGAAATTATTTTAGGCGTAGTTTATGAAGTGTCCCGTAATGAATGTTTTTCGGCTTATAAAAATGGTGGGGCCTTTTTAAATGGAAAAAGTATATCAGTAT
>JAYSTR010000083.1:0-12078 GCA_043719555.1 Bacteroidota bacterium
AAAAATGGTTTGTATAATTTACGCATGAGCTCTTCAGCTTCTGGCCTGTCAATACCAACAACAATTCTATCAGGTTTCATAAAATCTTCAATAGCTGCTCCTTCTTTTAAAAACTCAGGGTTTGAAGCCACGTAAAAATCTAAATTTGAACTACGTTTAGTTAACTGTTCTTGTAGTGCTTTACGAACTTTTTCTGCAGTACTTACTGGTACTGTGCTTTTGGTAACAATAACCAAAGGGTGAGTCATATGTTCGCCAACGCTAGCAGCAACAGCTAATACATATTTTAAATCAGCAGATCCATCTTCATCTGGAGGTGTTCCAACGGCAATAAATACAACTTCTGCAGCTTGTATACTATCTTTTAAAGAGGTTGAAAAATGTAAACGTTTTTTTTCAACGTTACGAGTTACCATTTCCTCTAAACCTGGCTCATAAATAGGTAATATTCCTTTATGTAAATTATCTATTTTCTTTTGATCAATATCTACGCAAGTTACATCCATACCAACTTCGGCAAAGCATGTTCCTGTCACTAATCCTACGTATCCTGTTCCTACAATTGCTACTTTCATATTTTTATTTTACTAATTCAAATAAATTTTTTGTGATATAGGATAATGTTTCTTCATCCATTTCGGTGTGCATTGGTAACGATAAAACCGTTGCGCATAATTTTTCTGTTATAGGGAAATCACCTTTTTTAAAGCGATCACTTTTGTAAGCATTTTGTTCGTGCAATGGAATAGGGTAGTATATCATGGCTGGTATTCCACGCTCTGCTAATTGCTCTCTTAATTTTGTTCTGTCAATACCATTTAATTGCAAAGTATATTGATGAAACACATGAGTAGAATTTTTTGCTCTTACTGGTGTTTTTAATTTCGGATGATTTGCTAATGCTTTATCATAATAATTCGCCGCATAATTTCTTGCAGCCGCATATTCATCCAAGTGTTTTAATTTTGCTTTTAATACTACCGCTTGTATAGTATCTAAACGTGAATTTACACCTAACACATCGTGTACATACTGCACGCTTTGTCCGTGATGAGCTACCATTCTTAACTTTTTCGCTAAAGCATCGTCATTAGTATAAATAGCGCCACCATCACCATAACAGCCTAAATTTTTACTTGGAAAAAACGAGGTGCATCCAATAGTTCCAATGGTACCAGCTTTCACAGTCTTGCCATCTTTAAATGTATAATCTGCGCCAATAGCTTGGGCTACATCTTCAATTACAAATAAATTATTTTTTTTTGCAACGTCCATAATTCGCTCCATATCGGCACATTGCCCAAATAAATGAACAGGCACTATGGCTTTTGTTTTTGGTGTAATGGCTTTTTCTATCGCTTCAATATCAATATCAAAGGTATCGTTATATACATCTACTAATACTGGCGTTAATCCTAATAAACCTATAACTTCGGCAGTAGCAACATAAGTAAAACTTGCTGTAATAACTTCGTCGCCTGGTTTTAAATCCAAAGCCATCATTGCAATTTGCAAAGCATCGGTACCATTAGCGCATGGTATCACATGTTTTACATTTAAATATTTTTCTAAATCTGCTTGAAATTCTTTTACGGCTGGCCCATTAATAAATGCAGTTGTATTTATTACTTCTTGTATACCAGCATCAACTTCTGCTTTTATTTTTTCATATTGACTTTTTAAGTCAACCATTTGAATTTTTTTGGTAAGAGTTGTCATTATAACTGCAATTTTTTAGTATGCGAATATAACGAATTTGAAATACTTTAATTGCCTGATTTGTAAAATAATTTAGGACTATTTATTCGAAAAAATCATCGGAGAAATTCATTAAATACACTTTTTCACTGGCACGAGTAAATGCAGTATATAGCCATCTTATAAACTCAACGTTTAGCATATCTTTTGTTAAATATCCTTGATCAATAAATACCACAGGCCATTGTCCACCTTGGGCTTTATGACAAGTTACGGCGTAATTAAATTTAACTTGTAAGGCATTAAAAAATGGATTTTGTTTTAAATAGGCCATACGCCTACCTTTCACGGGTTCATCAGCTACATCTTCCATAACCGATTGAAATAGTAACTGTTGTTGTTCTTTTGTTAGCGCAGGATTATCAGTACTTACTGCGTCTAATATTAAATTTAATGTAATTTCTGGCGTATTGTCGTAATCACATAATTGCACCACGCACTCTGCAAAATTGAACCCATAGAGCTCTCTTCTGTTGCTTATTTTTTTTATTTGTAAACTATCGCCATTAGCAATAAATCCTATATCCGATTTTTCATCTAGCCAAAAATAATTATTCTTTACAACCATCATTAAATCTCCTCCGCATAAATCTTCTTCCATATATCGTACGCGAGCTCTTACTGCCTGATTAAATAAATTGGCACGTTTATTACTTCGCGTAACTATCAATACGTCATTAAATCCATAGTTGCTATAAGCATTATTCAGAGCGTCTTCCAGCTCATCTCCACTCAAACGAACAACATCTTTAAATTCTTTTAGCTTAGGAAATTCATCTTCAAAATTGCCGATGCAGTCGCGCAAATGTGTAGCATTTAATAAAATACCACTGGCATCCTGCTGCCGTGCAACTTGTTTTAATTCGATGTGTTTAATATTTAAATGGTAAGCCGCTTTTAGGTATTCTATGTTTAAGGCTGGACTGTCACTAGCTCCAACAGGCGGTAGTTGTGCCGTATCTCCTACTAATATTAATTTACAATTGTCTCCCGAAAAAACATATTCAAATAAACTCTCTAATAAACTGCCATAAATAGAGGTTGAATCTGGGTTATCCATACCAATCATAGACGCTTCATCAACGATGAATATGGTATTTTTATGTAAGTTTTCACCAAGCGTAAACATAACGCCACCATCGTGTGTTGGTGTTTTTCTAAATATTTTTTTATGTATAGTTTGCGCAGGATGCTTTGAGTAATTAGATAATACTTTTGCTGCGCGGCCGGTTGGGGCTAATAAAACGCTTTTCCATTTAAAGGTTGGCAAAGTTTTAGATAACGTTGCTACCATATTAGTTTTACCAGTTCCTGCGTAGCCTTTAATAACGAGTATTTGACGCTCGTTAGTGCTTTCGATAAACTCTGCTAATAATGTTATAAGCTCAGCTTGATCGGGAGTAGGAGTAAAGCTTAAGTAACTAAGAAATACCGATTGAAAAGAATTTTTATTAGAATAAGAGTTCAATTATTTTTTTGGAATTAGAAATCTAATACAGGACATTTAGCAATACTGTTTCTTGGTTTACCATCCAATAATTCTTGAAATAAAGGTGTAATACCAAGCATTATTTCATAAGTATGTGGAGCAGTGTTGGTGAGTTTACTAAGTGTGTAATCATATGCTACTCCAATGGTAATGTTTTTAGCGAAACGTACTTGTAAAATACCCGATAAAGAATTTATATTTCTGATAGTTGAACCAATACCAACACGTTTGGCAAAGTACACCATAACATTTAATTCAGCACTTGGAATACTCGTAAAACCTGAATGTATATTCACAGATGGTACAATGGCAACTTGATTTTCGAGCATTATTTTTCGAGTGTAAGACGCATACAGTTGAGGTACTAAAAGAGATTTGTTTCCTATTTGTTTGTCGCCTTGTGCACGTCTGAATTTATAGGCGTGAAATAATGAAACATCAATGATAAATTTTCTGTTTTTAAATCTAATACCTGGAATAAAATCAGGATAGGCTAAAAATAATTGTGAACTTTTTGTATAAACAGGATCGTTTTTATCAATGGCTGTTTTACCAAAACCAAATTGTTTAATACCAGCATATATGCCAAAAGATAATACATATTGTTTTAAAACTGGCAAATGTAAAGTATAGGAACCGTGTATACTTGTTGTGCTAAATAATCCCATTATATCCTGAGATACATACAATCCTGCATTGTGCCAACGTTTGTAACTACGTTCGGGCTTAAATGTATAATTTGCGCTAAAGAAACTGGTTTTAGGTGCGCCTTCAAAGCCTACCCATTGTTGGCGAGTGCCACTTATTATTTCGTATCCTGCATTAATATTACTGCCAGATGCCGCAGGATTATAACCCGACTTATTAAAAGTGAATTGAGTAAACTGTGGAGTTTGCTGTGCAGTTAAAACAACGCACAACACACAAAATAAATATGTATAATATATTCTCATTATCTAATGATGCTTACACTTCCTTTAATGAATTTCTCTTTATTCGACACATCATAAAATAATATGTAATAATATGCGCCATCTGCAACTGGAATAATGCCAAAGGATTTGCCTGTCCATGGCGTAAATTCTTTAGATTGATGATGAACTAATTGTCCCCAACGATTGTAAACATTTAATTCAAATTCAGGGTAAACGTCTAAATGTGAAATAGACCAAGTATCATTATAACCATCATCATTTGGTGTAAAATAATTTGGTGCTATAGGAAGGCATTCTTGAGATTCAATGGTTGTAAATAAAGTTGTATCCTTATTGTTAGCATCAGTTATTTTAACCCAGTAATCTCCAACTGATAAATCTCTAACCTCTCTAGTTGTTTTACCATTGCTCCATAAAAACGTAAAGGGTTCTGCACCATTGGTAATTTTAACTTCAGCGCTGCCTTTAATACATTCTTCCTTTGTTGTAACAATAGTCGCCGTAATAAATTGCGCATAGGAATAGGCACTTATAAAAAACAGTATAATTAAAATTAAAGGTCTCATTTGCAAAATAAATTACTTAAATCGTTCGCTGCTTCTATTCCTTCTGTTTTAGCTTTTTGTATAGTTTCACAAGCTGCCGCACTATTGCCATTTTGTGAATATAAATACGTTAAGGCAATGTAAGCTTCTGTATAATGACTATCTAATTCAATAGTTTTTTTATAATCTAAAATAGCTTTATCGTATTGTTGTGATAGTTCATGCCAGTAGCCTCTGTTGTAATAAGCCAGAATATAATTTGGATTAATGACAATACAACTGTTTAAATCTTCAATGGCATTTTTATAATCTTCTAATAACCCTTTAGCAATTGCTCTATTATATAAAGCTTTCTCGTGAGTAGGGTTTTTGTTAATGACTTTATTAAAGTTAGAAATAGCGTCCGCGTATTTTTCTTTAAGTGAGCTGATTAGGCCCCTTAAAAAATAAGCCTCGTAATAATTTGGATTTAATTGTTGTAGTTGTAAAAGTGTGCTATTAGCTTCTTTTAATTGTTTTAATTTAATTTGAGAATAAGCTTTGATGTATAATAAACTATCAAAATTTATTTCGGAAGATGAGATAGAATTTAATTCATCTAGCGTTAGTTGATAGTTTTTTGAAATAAAACTTTCTTTCGCTTTTTCCGAAGTCGTTTGCGAATAGAATTCGTAAAACGACAAGCATAAAAACGTTAGTAGTATATATTTTAGTTTTGTATTCATTTTATTATGCTTCAATCTACAATCTTTTTTAGCGTTTCTATTACTAATCACTTAGCACTTATCACTGTTTTTCAACCCAATCGCCGTTCTCTTTTATTAAATCAATTAATTCATTTACAGCATTATCACTGGGTACATTTTTTTTCACCACTTCTTTGCCTTTATATAACGATATTTTTCCAATACCTACCCCAACATAACCATAATCTGCATCTGCCATTTCGCCTGGCCCGTTTACTATGCAGCCCATAATGCCAATTTTTAAACCTTTTAAATGCTCGGTTCGTTCACGAATTTTTTGTGTTGTTTCTTGTAAATCAAATAATGTTCTTCCACAACTAGGGCATGATATATATTCTGTTTTACTAATTCGTGTACGGGTTGCTTGTAATATTCCAAAGGCAGTAGAATTAACCACTTGTGGCGAGGCGCAATTTTGTTGATGTATCCAAACTCCATCTCCAAATCCGTCTAATAATAAAGCTCCTAGCTCTGCCGATACACCTAATTGAAAATCCTCTTCATTTAAATCAGCGAAATTTCTTTTTAAGATGAGTGGTAATTTAATCCCGTGCTCTGTTAATTTATCAGCAATGCGTCGTAATTGAGGCATAGCGTGTGCATTATGTGTATCAATAATTAACACAACATTTTTCACTGATTTTAACTGTACTATAAATTCGTCTGTTATCAGTTTATTGGTTACCAATACAAAATTTAATTCGGGATGTATTTTATCAGCTCTAAAATATTCGTCGCCACAAAATAATGGATAGTTTCTTACAGGATTTTCTATATCATACCACGTATCTGAATTCGTAATAATTCCAAGTGTTCCAGGGATTTCAAAGTCTAATAAATGATCGCCCGCATAAATATAATCACAAGCCATATCAGTCATATTCCATTTATCTAACGGAACCGAATAACTGTAACCCACTGCAAATAATGAGGCAGCGGTTATGTTTTCTCTATAGCTATAATCAGCTATAACTCTAGGCACATTATGATTTCCAATATTGATGATACTAACGCTTTCACGCTTAGTGTATTCATACGGATTGTACGATAAATTTATTTTTTCGTTTTCTGTTTTAAATTCTTCTATATGATTATGATGAGGTCTATGCTCGTATCGTTTCACTAATGCTTTAGCTACAGGCATTTCAAATTCCGGATCTTCTGTTAATGATACTCGAACTGTGTCGCCTAAGCCATCTTCTAATAAAGTGCCAATTCCAACAGCCGATTTTATACGACCATCTTCACCATCGCCAGCTTCTGTTACTCCCAAGTGCAATGGATAATTGCGATTGGTTTCCATCATTTTTTGCACTAACAAACGATAGGCCTGTACCATTACTTGCGTGTTACTTGCTTTCATCGAAATAACAATGTTTCGATAATTTAAATCTTCGCATATTCGCAAAAATTCTAAGGCAGATTCAACCATTCCTAATGGCGTATCTCCGTATCTGCTTAATATACGATCGCTTAATGAACCATGATTAGTGCCAATGCGCATAGCTGTGCCATATTCTTTACAAATATTTACTAGCGGCGTAAAGCGTTGGCGTATTCTTTCTAATTCTTGTTCGTATGCACTATCGGTATAATCTATTTCCTCAAATTTTTTCTTATCCGCATAATTACCTGGGTTCACACGTACCTTTTCAATAATACGTGCTGCATATTCTGCGGCGTTTGGCGTAAAATGTATATCAGCCACAAGAGGTGTATTAAAACCTGCCGCCACTAATTCTTTTTTTATAACTTCTAAATTCTTTGCTTCATTAATACTAGGTGCAGTAATTCTCACAAGCTCACAACCAGCTTCAATCATACGGATGCTTTGTGCCACAGTTGCTTTTGTATCCATTGTATCTGTGGTTGTCATACTTTGTATGCGAATAGGATTTGTGCCACCAATACCAACACTTCCACACGTTACCTCACGTGTTAAAAATCGTTTGTATTCGGTTAATGAATTTGAATATGGAAGGTATAATTTCATTTTATGTTGATGTTGTTCTTGTTAAGTTTTTTATTTTTTCGAATTTATTTTTCTTTTATGTTCTCAGCGAATATCTGCGAGAAAAAACCCTAAAATACTTTATATAAAACTGGTTTACTTGGGCTCGCATCATTTTCAAAACTAGCAATTTGAATGTTTAAAATATAAGTACCATCCATAATTTCATTGTGTACATATATAAATTCGGTAATCGTTTTATGAAATTGCGTATTGTTTGGGTATTGCCAAAATGCGTGATGTGCTAATAATTTTCCTTCATCATTTTCTTTGTCAATTGATGGCATATCAATTAATAAATGCTCCACACCAATTTCATTCAAATATAAAATAGCATCCTCTAAAACATACGGTGGGTTTGTATTTGAGTATTGTGTTGTTAATTTATTTAATCCGTTTGATAATGTTCTAATAATAATAGCTTCTGGTTTAAGATCTTGTAACGCTTGTTGTAATTGTTTTTTTGTAATTACAAAATCACCATTATCTAATTCTTTAGGTAAGATAGTTACCAATTCCGCCAAAAATATAAAGCGTTTTAAGCAATGATTAATCGTTACAAACTCTTTACTAATATGACCTACACACTCTGTATGAGTACCATTACCATGCGGATTAAAAGTAATATTTCTAAAATTCACAGAACCTCCCTTGCTCACATCACCTATCCAATTTCCATTTAAAACAGGTTCAAGTTTCATTGGATTTACATACCACGCACTTACACAATTTTTTTCTGTACTCAATGGAATAGAAATATCTATTGGTTGAAAAAAATCAATTTTATAATCTTTGCCTTTATGAAATAGTGTTGCAATCATTTTTTGGATTTAAAAGTACTAAATAGTTTTTTTGTACAACAGATTTTGTATAAATTCTGAATTTTTAAGTACTCGGAATTATTTCATTTTCTACAAAAAATTGACAAACACCGCTTTTAACAAAAAAAAGTTCAAAAAATTTGATTTTTCTTAAATTAACTATATCTTAGCTCCCTAAGTACATTAGCCAAACTTAAATTAAAACCATAAAAGGTATTCAAATTATGAAGAAAATTTTTACCACCTTAACTGTTGCCTTTGCAGCATTAACAAGCGTTACATTCGCTCAGCAAGATCCACAATTCACTCAGTTTATGCATAGTAAATTGATTTATAATCCTGGGTATGCTGGTACAAGCGATGCCATTTGTGCAAACGTTTTATACCGTCAGCAGTGGGTTAATTTCCCTGGAGCTCCAAAAACAGGGTTATTAAGTTTTGATATGCCTATTGGATCCTTACCACTTGGTATTGGTTTAAATGTAATGAACGATCAAATTGGTTTTGATAAAACATTATTTGCACGTTTAGCATTATCTTATAAAAGACCTTTAGGTGCTGGTAACTTAGGTATTGGTATTGATGGTGGCATCTTACAAAAACAGTTTAATGGTACTTGGATTACTCCAGATGGTACTAGTAAAATAGATAACTCTATTCCAAACTATACTTCTGGTACAGGTACATTATCTGCAACTAATCCTAATTTAAATAAATTAAGTTATGATTTAGGTTTTGGTGCTTATTATGGTATTGCTAATAAAATGTATGTGGGTATCTCTTCAACTCACTTAGCAGCTCAAGATCTTAAAGCTGGTGGTGATGTTAAATTTGCGTTAGCTCGTCACTACTACATTGTGGGAGGTTACACATTTAATTTTGGTGCTAGTGGTATTCATGGTATTCAGCCTAACGTAAAAGTTAAATCTGATGGAGCTTCAACTCAATTAGATGTTAACTTATCGTACTTATATAATAATGCATTTTCTATTGGTTGTTCATACCGTATGCAAGATGCCATTGCTCCAATGGTTGGTTACAAATTCCCTACTGGCTCATTAAAAGGTTTAAAAGTTGGTTATTCTTATGACTTAACTTTATCTAAAATTAAAGGTTACAGCGCAGGTACACACGAAGTAATGTTAGGTTACTGTTACAATCTTAAAAAAGATAAAAAAGTAACTAGCTACCAAAATGCAAGATTTTTAGATTAATTTGTAACCTTTTAAAAATTATCACGTTTAAGACCCTTACAAACTTTATTTTTTAATTGTTAATAAACTGTTAATAACTAAAAATGTCACTAAACATAAAGTTCGTACTTATAAAATAAAAAGCAAGCAGAATAAAGTGTTAAAGCTTTATAAGCAAACTAAAAACTAGAACTATGAAAAAACTGATTGTATTAGCCTCGTTTGTTGCACTTGTTACTGGATGTAACAAACGTGTAGGTGAATTAACAGGAGTTCCCGGTCGAGAGGAATGGTTTCAGCCAGATCCATTTGGTACATTGTATATTCCTATGGGTAGTTACCACATGGGGCCAAGTGATCAAGAAGTTACTATGGCGCACACAGCAAAATCTAAAATGGTTTCGGTGCAAGCGTTTTATATTGATGACTCTGAAATTTCAAATAACGAGTACCGTCAGTTCGTATATTGGGTGCGCGATTCAATTGCTCGTAAGTTATTAGCATTTGGTTCAAATGGAGATGCTGAAAATTATCAAATTGCCCAAGAAGATTTCTTAGGTATGTATCCTATATACAAAGGCGATAATAATTTACAAGATCCATATATTAACTGGGACGAAAAAATTAAATGGGATAGTGATGATGAAGATTATCGTTTAGATTTACAACCATTGTATTTACCAGAAGGTGAGCGTTTTTATAACCGTAAAGAAATTGATACTCGTAAATTAAATTATGAATATTACCGTATCGATATTCGTTTAGCTGCTGCCAAATCAAACCGTTTTTTACCACAAAAATCACCTGATGTTCAAGATGCAGCTCATGAATATAAAAAAGCTGATTATATTAATGGTATACATTTAAATGACGGTCAAAATGGTACTCCTGGTACCCCATCTACTTTAGTGACTGACCCTGCAAAAGACCCTAAAACGTTAGGTACTTATAATGTAGATGATCAAGAATCTATAGGTAAAGGAAATTATAAGCCTCGTGAGCGTAATGGTGTTGATCGTTCAGTATTTATTATTAAAGATGTAATTAATGTGTATCCTGATACTTTAGCTTGGGTTCATGATTTTACTTACTCATTTAATGAACCAATGACTAATATGTACTTTTGGCATTCAGCTTACGATCAATATCCAGTTGTTGGTGTAACTTGGAAACAAGCACGTGCATTTAGTATTTGGAGATCAAACTTATTAAATAATTTCTTAATAGGAATGGGCCAATCAATTGTTAATGATTTCCGTTTACCAACTGAGTCTGAGTGGGAATATGCTGCTCGTGGTGGTAATGATTTATCTCCTTATCCTTGGGGTGGCCCTTACATCCGTAACACAAAAGGATGTTTCTTAGCTAACTTTAAGCCAATGCGTGGATCTTATATTGATGATGGAGGTTTCCATTCAGTATATATTTATTCGTATAATCCAAATGATTATGGTTTATATTGTATGGCTGGTAACGTATCAGAGTGGACAAGCAACGCATTTGATGAATCAGCGTATGATTTTGCCCATGATTTAAACCCTGATTATGTTTACGAAGCTCAAGAAAAAGATGCTAATGTATTAAAACGTAAAGTAATTCGCGGTGGCTCTTGGAAAGATGTCGGATATTACTTACAAGTTAGCTCTCGTACATACGAATATCAAGATACTGCAAAAGCATACATTGGTTTCCGTAATGTAATGACTTATTTAGGTCGTTCTAAAGGAGATGATAATTTATAAAACACTAATCGAGGTTTCGATTTAAAATAAAACAAACACAAACACAACCAAAAGTAAACTAAACTAACAAAACAAACACAAACAGCTATGAGCAAATTACCTAAAGTAACCGGTTTTAAAAAGTACTTACACTTAGCATCATGTTTCGGTGCAGCTATCGTAATCGTTGGCGCATTATTTAAAATTATGCACTGGCCAGGTGCATCTGCAGCTTTAATTGCAGGTCTTGGTACTGAGGCATTCTTATTTATTTTATTTGGTTTAGATATTCCTCATGGAGAATACGATTGGTCTTTAGCATACCCTGAGTTAGGTGGTATGGGCGGTCACGAAGAAGATCAAGTTATGGCGCACGCTTCAGGATTACCTGCTTCTAACCAATTAGATGCGATGTTAGCAGAAGCTAAAATAGGTCCAGAGTTAATTGAAAGTTTAGGTTTAGGTATGCGTTCATTAAGCGATAGCGCTAATAAAATGGGCGATATTGCGAATGCAACAATTGCAACTAACGAATATGTTGATTCAGTTAAATCTGCTTCAAAAAATGTTGGTCATTTAGCTGATACTTATAGTAAGGCAGCTGAATCAATTGCTAGTTTAGCTGAATCTAATGACGCAGGAGCTTCAATTGGTACTTCTTTAAATAGCGTATCTAAAAACTTATCAGCATTAAATGCAACTTACGAATTACAATTACAAGGTTCTCGTGGCCAGTTAGACGCTTCGAAAGATTTAGTTGTACGAGCATTATTTTCTCTTAAATTTTCTTTAGATTTCGCCAAACTTTCATTTACAGATAAATAACCTTGCAAAACTTGTTTTGATGTATTCATTGCCA
>JAYSTR010000084.1:0-4667 GCA_043719555.1 Bacteroidota bacterium
AAAGATTGACTTATTTAATTTATACTAAAATGCATTTAAATAATCATAATAACATCATTTACTTTACGAATAACACCATTCACTTTACTAACAGCAAAATATTTATTAAAAAAATCTCTTAGCTTACACTAAGAGATTTTTTATTTTTTCTATTTAGTTACAATAACTTTATGTTTAATGTTTTTACCTGATAAGAAATAGATACCGCTTTGTAAATCATAGATTTTAGATGAGTAGTTATTCGTTTGATTTAATTCAATCGTTTTAATAGCTTGACCTAATTCATTTATTACATAAATAACATCTGCTTTTTGAGATTGAATAGTAAACTCACCATTATTAGGATTTGGATAAATTAACACTGATGATATTGCAAATTGTTCATCTATACCCGTACAAACGGAAACGTTTTGAGTAAATACTGTTTCATTAGAACAATTATTAATATTTTTGCCTGTAACTGTATAATCAGTTGTACTGCTTGGGGAAATAGAAATATTAGTAGCATTTGAACCTGTGCTCCATGTGTATGTATTAGCGCCAATTACATTTAAAGAAGCCGTCTGTCCTGAACACAATACGGTTTCTGTTGATGTTACAGTTAGAACTGGTAAAGCTAAAACACTAACAGGTATTTGCCCAGAACTTTTACATCCATTTGCTCCTTCTGCCGTAACTGTATAAACCATGTAGGCTGTAGGGGATATAACCACAGTGGCTCCCGTTAAACTTCCTGGCATCCAAGAATAAGTAGAGGCACCAAATGCTGACATTGAAACAGTTGTACCCGCACATGACGTTGTTGATGGAGGATTTAATGTAAGGTTTGGATTTGCTATTGCAGTTACATAAATTGTTCGAGTTGCTGTACATCCTAAAGCATCTTTGCCTATTAAGTTATATGTAGTACCAGTAACTAATGAAGCTGTAGGAGTATATACAGCGCCAGCTCCTGACCATGTGTAACTAATAGCTCCACTTGCTGAAAAAGTAGTAGCGCCACCACCGCATACACTATAACTACCAGCAACAAATAACGTTGGTGACTGTACAGTTAGTGTAGTTGTTTTTACATTTACACAGCCAGTAGTTGTATTTTTACCAGTAACTGTATATATTGTTGTAATGGTTGGCGCTGCAAAAAAACTAGCATTTGTTGAGCCTGAATTCCAAGTGTATGAATTTGCACCTGTAGCTGTTATTATTGAACCATTTCCTTTACACATTGTAATATCACTTCCCGTTATCGTTAAAGAAGGTAACGCATTAACTATAACTGATCTTGTTTTACTGTTTACACATCCATTATTATCTGTTCCTGTAACCGTATAAATAGTTGTAACTGTAGGTGTAACAGAAATACTTGCAGTAGTTTCAGCTGTATTCCAAGTATAGGTATTAGCACCTGTTACACTCATTGTTGCTGTGTTTCCAAAACACAAAGCAATAGTACCTGTAGTTGTTAAGGTAGGTAATGCGTTAACTGTAATTGTAATAGCAACTCTTGGACCAGCACCACAAGTACTATCTTGTACATAATACGTCGTATTAGTGGTTAAAGTAGGTGTAATAAAATTATTTCCTGCGCCCAAATACGTGCCTCCCGAAACTGCTGTGTACCATCCTAAAGATCCTATACCATTAGCACTTAAAGATGTTGATTGATTAGAACAAATAACTAAATTTAATGAAGGGGTTGAGTTGGAAACTAAACTTGTATAACAGGTTTTAATTTTCCATAAGTCATTTAAATAACCTGTACCTGAAGATGGCTTACCATTTCCTGAAAACAACCATAAATCACCATTTGTATCTGCAAAACTTACTGATTTTTGACGAGCCCCAATTACATTTGTTGACGATAAAACACCTTGAGTACCATAGGTTCCACCTTGCAATGCATTGGTTGAACCAGCAACATAAGTCCAAACGTTAGTAGAAAGATTATAAAACCATACATCATTTAATATATTATTAAAACCATTGGTTACATCTTTACCATGTCCTCCTAATATCCAAAAATTTCCACTACCATCTTTCCATGAAACCATTTGATCCCTTGCTCCAATAATATTAGAAGTTGCTGGCGCTCCTTTAACTCCAAATACAGGAGCAAAATCTAATCCGTTGTAACCAGAAACCCACGTCCACTGAGAAGTCCCAATATCAAATTTCCACAAATCATTTAATTTTGACATAGTAAGAGCAGTTGCATGACCATTACCACCAAATAACCATAAATTACCAGTATTATCTGTCCACGAAACGGCACTAGCTCTACCGCCTGGTCTATTACCCGCTGCTGGCGTACCTTTAGTGCCATAAATTCCTACTGAACTAACAACATTAGTTCCAGATACCCACGTCCATTGAGAAGTAGTAACATCAAATTTCCAAAGATCAGATAAGTAATATACTGTTGTACTTGTTGCTAAACCTTGTCCGCCATGCATCCATAAATTACCATTATTATCAACCCAAGTAACAGCATGCGCTCTTGCACCTGGCGTATTAGATGAAGAAGCTACGCCTAATGTACCATAAGTTCCTTGTTGCGATATTGCATTTGAACCAGATACCCAAGTCCACTCACCAGTAGCAATCGTATATTTCCACAGATCATTTAAATAACCAGCTGATACTGCGCTTCCATTACCATATCCACCAAAAATCCAAATATTGCCATTGTTATCATTCCAGGTAACTCCAGCATATCTTCCGCCAGGATTGTTAGTTGTTGATGAAACAGATTTCGTTCCATAGTTTCCAGCAAGGTTAATTGTATTACCGCCAGATACCCATACCCATTCATTGATTGAACTATTGTATTTCCACAAGTCGTTTAAAGCACCTAAATTACCTAAAGGTGAATGACCATTACCTCCAAACATCCAAAAATTATTAGAATTATCAGAACACGAATACGCTTCTTCTCTAGAGCTTGGCATATTTGTAGGAGTAGAAACTCCCTTTGTACCAAATGCACCTATTTGATTTGAATATGTACTACCAGCCATCCAAGCAAATTGTGCTGTTTGCGATTTTCCTTGTAAAAGGGAAATAATAGAAATAAATAATACTAGTTTTTTCATAAAATAATTTTTTTTACAAAAATGCTAAGTTATTCCTATTTTGAAGGCGCGAAATTCACGAATCGTTGTTTTGAGTTCATGAAACGAAAAACGGTAAGCTATAGCTTACCATTTTTCGTTTTGAAATTATCTTTTTAAGAACCAACCGTTAGATTGTTATTTTTTAATTGTTGCTCAAATTCTGTTTTTCTGTCTCGAGAAATCACTATGGTTTTTCCGTTATCCAACGTTAAAGCATTATCAGATTTACTATACTTTTTAATAAAATTAATATTAACGATATAGGAACGATGCGAACGAAAAAAGTTTTGTCTATTATCTAATACATCTTCAAAAAACTTAATTTTTTTACTTACCGTAATTTTAGAACCATTTTTTAACCATACTTCTGTATAAGCGCCTTCTGCCTCTAAATAAACAATTTCATTTGTTTCTACGAACAATAACCCTTCTGCAACTGGTAATGCAATCTTATTAAATTGTTCTGTTTTAAACGAGTCTTTTAAAACATCTAAACGATTTTGCATATCAAAACCATTTAATTTAGAAGCCACTTTTTCAACAGCAATTTCCAACTTATCTATATCTACTGGTTTCAACACATAATCAACAGCCGATACCTCAAAGGCTTTTAAAGCATAATCGTTATAAGCAGTTACAAATATAATTTCAAAATCAACTTCTCTAAAGAAATTTAATAATTCAAATCCATTATATTCTGGCATTTCAATATCTAAAAAAACTACATTAGGACGATGTGTATTAATTGCCAAAACACCTTCTGGGACATTAGAACAAGTCGCAACAATTTCAACTTGATCGCAATACATGCCTAATAATGAAGAAAGTGTTTCTCTGGCTCTTTCTTCATCATCAATAATTATAGCTTTTATTTTATTCATTTATGTAAACGTGAAAATACTGATTTTTACTTAACCAGTACAAAACTTAAAAAAGTCTAGTTAAATATTAACCAAAATTCACCAAAGGTTATTTTAAATTCAAGAAAGGCTAATAATTGGAAAGCACAATTTAACTAAAGTACCTGTTGCCTCATTTTCATTCACTAAATCAATAATTTCAATTTTTATTTTATGCTCTTTTTCTTGATTTAATAAATCTAAACGTTTTTGAGTAGCGCTAACAGCAAAAGATTTATGCTTAAGCCCTGAACGATTTTTAATTTCTGCAGAACGTTTTCTACCCACTCCATTATCTTCAATTAATGCAACAATATAATTTTGTTCTTTTTTAAAAGTAATAGTCAATTGTTTATTTTCTTTTTTATGAAGTAAGCCATGCTTCATTGCATTCTCAATAAAAGGTTGCAAAATCAAACTCGGTATAAAAACTTTGTTTACATTAACATCAGAAGCAACCGATAATGAATAACTAAAGTCATTCCCAAATCTTAATTTTTCTAGCTCTAAGTAACTATTCAACATTTCAATTTCATCCGATAAAACCACTTCTTCATTTTCGGAAAACTCCAACACTTTTCGCATAAGGCTACTAAACTTACTTAAAAAATAATTTGTGTTTTTTATGTCATTCTTTAAAATTAAATCCTGAATA
>JAYSTR010000085.1:0-70134 GCA_043719555.1 Bacteroidota bacterium
TATTGGTTCTTTGTGATGAGTTTGCAATGACAGGACTAGATGTGATGCGTTATTTATCTAAAAACGAAAACTTTCCATATTCCTCTGCTGGAGCTTATGTGTTTAATTCTCTTCCTCAAAAAATATTGGCAAATTTTTATTTAAAAATTAATCATCCCGAAAGGCCTACGAAATTTTTTACTGATAAAGATGATGCAATTGATTGGTTAAAACAATATATTTGACATTACAAATGTCAGCAGAAATTAGCAATCCAAAAGTATTCAAAAATTTCGAAGTGTATTGCCGTAATAATTTATATTACGAAGTACATGTATATAATAATGAATTTTGCGTAGAGGATTTAAAGTTATTAGTTGAGGCTGAAAAGGAACTATCAGGTAAGCAATTACCTGTTTTAGTTTATTGTTTTAAATATGCATCAACAAATGTAGATTTAATGAAGGCGATATCTAAAAATGCTAATAATCCTTATTCATTGGCTGATGCATTTATTATTAGTTCAATGTCACAAAAAATGTTGGCGAATTTTTATCTTAAAATTCATCATCCAGAAAGACCAACTCATTTTTTTAACCATGAAATTGAAGCAAAAAAATGGTTAGAAAAACACATAACATCAGTTTTAGTAGATTGAAAAAATTAGCTTTAATATTATTTTTCATTCCTAGCCTATTTTTTTGTCAGGAAAAAAAAACATTTAACTTGTTATTTAATGTAGGATTATCACCTGCTCAAATTCATGGTGATTCTTATAGTGGATTTCATAAGCTAGGTATTATAAGTGGGCTAGGAGTGGAAACTAAATTAAATGATAAATTATCGGCTAGCTTATTGTTTTGGTTTATACAAAAGGGTGCGCAAAAAAACCAAGTTCCCTCAAAAAATGATTTTACTGCCTATTATGTTAATTTAAATTATTTAGAAGTACCAGTTTTATTAAGCTATACATCAAAAAAATATTTATTTGATATAGGATTATCTGCAGCTTATTTAATAAATTATGTTGAAGGAAATCAGAATGGTGATTTTACAGGTATTTATCCTTTTAGAAAATTTGATTATTCGGTAAAAGTTGGATTAGGATATAATATTAATGAAAAGTGGTTTGTGAATTTTAGGAGCAGTAATTCATTTATTACAACACGGCCCAACAAAATTAAGCAAGCCATATATTATAACAATATCATTGCTCGTACTTTTAATAAAGGCTATTACAATAATATATTAGAAATTACATTAGGTTTTAGACTAAAACCAACGAAAAAAAATGAGCAAAAAACATAAAATAGTAGTAGCAATTACTGGTGCTAGTGGTAGCATTTATGCTAAAGTTTTATTAGATAAGTTATCTCAAATAGCTTCTCAAATAGAAAGCGTTGGAATAGTAATGAGCGATAATGCAAAAGATGTATGGAAGTATGAATTAGGTAATGAAGATTATAAAAATTATTCATTTGCCTTTTTTGATAAAACTAATTTTTTTGCACCTTTTGCTTCGGGTTCTGCAAAATACGAAACAATGATAATTTGTCCCTGTAGTATGGGAACTATGGCACGTATTGCATCTGGTATAAGCAATGATTTAACAACACGTGCAGCTGACGTTATTTTAAAAGAACGTCGTAAATTGTTATTAGTAGTTCGAGATACGCCTTATAGTTTAATTCATATCAATAATATGCAAACTATAACGCAAGCTGGGGGAATTATTTGCCCTGCATCGCCATCATTTTATAGTAAGCCTCAAAGTTTTGAAGATTTAGCAGCTACTGTAGTTGATAGAGTGTTAGATTTAGCAGGTTTAGATATATCATCTTTTAGATGGAGTGAAAAATAATTATTTATGACAAAAAAAGAACGCTTTGAAGGTGTCATTAATTATTTTAAAAGCCATGTTCCTGTTGCTGAAACAGAGTTGCAATATTCTAATCCGTTTGAATTACTTGTAGCCGTTATTTTATCGGCACAATGTACTGATGTTCGAATAAACAAAGTTACACCAAAATTATTTAAGGATTTTCCAACGCCAGAAGTAATGGCTGTATCAAACTCGGACGTTATTTTTAATTACATACGCAGTGTGAGTTATCCAAATAATAAAGCTAAACACTTGGTAGGTATGGCCAATATGTTAGTAAACGATTTTGAGAGTACAGTACCTAGCGAAATAGATAAATTAATTAAATTGCCCGGCGTTGGTCGTAAAACAGCTAATGTTGTTGCCTCAGTAGTTTACGATAAGCCAGCAATGGCCGTTGATACTCATGTTTTTAGAGTGTCTAATCGATTGGGTTTAACAAAGGCCACTAATCCATTACAAAGTGAAAAACAATTAATTGCCCATATACCCGAACAATATATCGCAACGGCCCATCATTGGTTAATATTGCATGGGCGCTATACGTGCATGGCGCGTTCTCCAAAATGCGAGAGTTGTCCTTTAACGCAATGGTGTAATTATTTTAAAACAAAAGTGAATAAAAAAAATAATCCAATGGCAGAGAAAAAAGTAGTAATTAAAAAAGTGATTGCAAACTCTAATATTAAACAACCATTTATTCCTTATGAAACTACTTTAAAAGTAGGGGATAAGGCTCCAAATTTTAAAGCTATTAATCAATATGGTGAAGATATTAAACTAACTGATTTTAAAAATAAAAATGTTATTATTTATTTTTATCCTAAAGATAATACGCCCGGTTGTACTTTAGAAGCTTGTAGTTTGCGTGATGATTACAACGAATTACATCAAAAAGATTATGTGATACTTGGAGTTAGTGCAGATACAGAAATGATGCATAAGAAATTTTCCGATAAGTTTTCGTTACCTTTTTCGTTATTAGCAGATGTTGATATGGCAATTATAAAAGCCTATGATGTTTGGGGAAGCAAACAATTTATGGGGAAAATTTACGATGGTATTTTGCGCACAACATTTATTATTAATAAAAAGGGAGTTATATCGCATGTAATAACTAAAGTGAAATCTAAAGAACATGCTCAACAAATTTTAGACATTATTTAATCTTATAATTTTTATAAATATTTTTTTAGATAATCAAATACTATTTTTTTTTAAAATAAAATCATCCCATATAAAAATTGGATTGATTTTTTTTTATTTGGTCATATTTAAAAATGTATCGGCTCAGCATCCAGCTTATTTTATTCTTGGAGAAAATCAGTTTAGAGGTATTCAAATTTATGATGTCATTCAAGATAAAGCTTTAAATTATTGGTTTGCAACAAACGATGGCATTTATTATTTTGATTATCATACCTACGAAAAAATAGAATGTGATAAAGATAAAAGTAATTCTGTTTTTAATTTTGTCAAAAATAATGATGGAACAATCTATTGTCATAATTTAAATAATCAAGTTTTTGAAATTAAAAATAAAACCTGCAATTTATTTTACGAACTAATGAAAGAAGAATCTAGCTCTGATATTAGTTTAGCTATTTCAGATGATGGTGATTTAGTTGTAGGTGCAAGAAAAATAATTGTGCTAAATAATAATGGAATTGTTGTTAGTAAATTTAATTTTAGTAATTGTTATTTAGGGCAAGCTTTTACCGATAAGGATAAAAAACTGCATTATCACTTTGGTAGTATGGATTCTGTTTTAGTGTACTCTCATAAAACTTTTTCTAAACATAAATTAAATTTATCTAACGATAGATTACAATCAAATGCTGTTTTAAAATTCTTTAAAATTAATAATCAAAATTATGCATTAGATCTTTTTAATAAAGTATTATATAAATACCAGCCATACACATTTGAATTAGAATCTTTACCGAACAATAATTTGTTTGGTAGAAGTGGATCTGTAAGGATTTATGAAGTAGGAAATGATATTTGGGTAGCTGGCACTTTACCTGGTGTTTTTTATATAAAGGATAATTTAGTTGAAAATAATTATGGGATTAATTATAATGACTATTTTATATCCGATATTTTTAAGGATACAGAAGGTAATATTTTACTTAGCACTTTTGATAAAGGAGTGATCGTTGTTCCTGATTTAAAGACACCAGATGTAATTAATACTTTTCATAATGATCCAATAGTATCATTGTATTCTGATAATAAATTAGGTTTATTACTTGGCTCATCAAAAGGAAAATTGATGAATTTTAATAATAAAAAAATAGTTGATATCAATACAAATGGTAAAAGACCTATTGAAGCAATTTATGGTTCATTAAACTCAAATTTAATTTTATTTGATGATGGGTATATAAGAGGGTACAATAAATTAACAGGTGATATATATAATATTGCGCTTGGCTCGTTGAAAGATGCTGTATTTTTTTCTGATCGTGATTTTTATTTAGGTACTAATCTCGGAATTCTAAAATGTCATTGGGAAAACGGAAATAATTTTATAATTGAGAGTATACCGAACTTAAATTATCGGATGTATGACTTAGAGTATAATTCTAATAGTAAATGTTTATACGCATCTACTTCCAATGGAATGTACATTATTGATTCTATTGGTAGAAGCAGAAAAATTGAATACTTAGGTGAAAGTATTTATCCGACAAGTCTTAGTTTTAATGATGATAAAATTTATGCTTGTGATAAAAAAAATGGCATTTTAGTAATTAATCAAAATAAAGTAACCTCTGTTATTAAACCTATTGTATTTGAAAAACAATTGGTTTTAAATAAAATTATAATTCATAATAATAGCATTATCGCTAATTCATCTAATGGTTTTTATCAATTTGATTTAAACGGTAAAGTATTAAAATCATTACATACTGTATTTGGATTCAATTCAAAACGAGTAATAGATTTTACATTTCACCAAAATAACCTTTGGATTAGCCATTCTGAAGGTGTACAACAAATTCATTTAAATTCAAATCAATTTAATGGATCTAAACAAACTATTCGAATTAATAAAATTATTGTAAACGATATAGAAAATACTCATTTAGAAAAAAACAATTTTAATAGTGAACAAAGAAAAATACAATTTAGTTTAACATTTCCAACCATAAGAAATAGAGAAACAATACGCTATCATTATAAGTTAGTAGGTTATGATTCGAATTGGAATATTAATACCGAAGATGCAAATCAAATAATTTATAACTCATTAGCTTCTGGTAGTTACACGTTTCAAGTTAAAGCTGAAAATCAAGGTGTGTTTAGTGATGTTGCTTCTTATTCATTTAGTATAGATTATCCATTTTATTTTAGATGGTGGTTTATTTTAATAGTAATTGTCTTATTTATTGCCGTAGTATTTTTTATTTATCGTTGGCGTTTATCTATTCAACAAAAAAAAATGCAACAAATTAATGAATTGAACGCTTCTAAATTAACGGCTATTCAATCTCAAATGAACCCTCATTTTATTTTTAATTCACTAAATTCTATTCAGGATTTAGTATTAAAGGGCGATGTAGAAAACTCCTATTCATACATTACTACATTTTCGAATTTAGTGAGGCGAACGTTGAGTTATTCAGAAAAAGACTTTATTGATTTTGAACAAGAAATAAAATTATTGGAAATTTATCTATCATTAGAAAAATTACGTTTCAAAAAAGATTTTGAATATGAAATAGTATACAATGATGTGGATGATATTATGCTTCCTCCCTTATTGATACAACCATTTATTGAAAATTCGTTATTACATGGATTGTTGCATAAAGAAGGTGAAAAACGATTAAAAATATCGTTTAGTTTAAAAGATGTTTTAATATGTGTGATTGAAGATAATGGTGTGGGGCGCGAAAAATCAAAAGCGATTAAATTACGTCAAAAAAGCGAACACGAATCTTTTTCAGGAAAAGCAATTCACAAACGTTTCGAAATTTTAAGTGATGTTTTTGAAGGAAATTTTGGTTACGTGTATGAGGATTTATATAACAATGATGAAGCGATTGGCACCAAAGTTACGTTGTCTATTCCTGTAAAACATAAGTTTTAATCCATTGCTAAATAAAATGAGATGATTACTGAATTTATTTCTTTAGTTTATAAAAAGGAATCTTAAGTTTGTATGAAGTGAATAAAATTAAAGCCATATTAGTTGATGATGAAGAAGGCGCAAGAGATGTGCTTGAAAATTTGTTGCTTCGTTTTTGTCCAGAAGTTGAACTGCTAGCGAAGTGTATTAACTTAAAAGAGGCTGTAGAAAAAATTAATATCTTAAAACCAAATTTGGTTTTTTTAGATATAGAAATGCCAAACTATGCTGGTTACGAAATTGTAAATTTTTTTGATAAAATCGATTTCGATATTGTGTTCGTTACAGCATACGATCAATATGCCATTAGAGCATTCGAAATTGCAGCCATCGATTATTTATTAAAACCTATAGATATAGAACGTTTGAAAAAAGCTATTGGTAGGGTAGTGGTAAATGAAAATATAGAGCAACAAGCCGATAGACTTTCATTATTGAGTAGTTCATTGGAAGGTAAACAATTGAAAAATATTATCGTTAGCGATAAAGGACAGCAAAATGTCGTTGCTATTGAAAATATTATAGCCATTGAAGCTCAAGAATCGTATTGCGTAATTTACACAATTGATAAAAAATTTACCGTAAGTAAAAATCTAAAGCATTTTGAAACTATTTTAGATACACTGCCACAATTTTTCAGAGCACATAAATCTTGGTTAATTAATAGTAAACATATCCAACATTACTCAAAATCGGAATTAACGATACAATTGTCTAATGGTATAATTACCAAGCTTTCTAAGTATAAAAAAGCGGAGTTCGAAGAGTTAATTATTTCTTAATAAATCCATTAACAAAGTAAATTGTCCGTTCCTGAACTATAATTAATCTTTGTAGGTTTTAGTTCTATGTTTGTTTTTAATTAATTTAAAAACAAACCACTATGAGAAACTTTTTATTTACCCTATTAACGCTATTTATTGTTACAAAAGCTACTAGTCAATGCACAGTTGCTACCAATTCTTATTCATCTAATTTTGATAGTAATACAAACAATTTACTACCCACTTGTTGGACAACTCCATACACAAATGGTGGCTCAGAAGTAGGTGTAAATATTAATGGACAAGGTGTAGGTGGCTCTGTAGGTTATATCTATCTTAGTAATTCCGTTGGAGGGTCTCGTCATTTTGTTATGCCGAAAGTTACAAATGCTAACGGGATATTAAGTTTAACTGCTAAAAGAGCTATATCAGGAAATACAACTCCTATGGAAATTGGTATTATGACGGATCCAAATAACGTTGCCACATTTAGTGTTATGGCATCTTATAATCTACCTCTCGCTTATACTACTTATAATGTTAATTTAGCTAACTACACAGGTACTGGACAATACATAGCTGTTAAATCATATTTTAGTAATACCGGCACTGTTGCTTGGATTGACAACGTTAGTTATAATGCCTTTTCAGGATCAGGGCCTGTAATTTATGTTGATAAAGACGCTATTGGATTAAATAATGGTACTAGTTGGACGGATGCTTATACTGACTTAAATAATGCACTAACAAACTCAACATTTAATGTTGGGCAAGAAATGTGGATTGCAGATGGAACATACAAACCACATGCTATAGATAGAAATATTGCTTTTACATTACCTCATAATGCGAAAATATATGGTGGTTTTTCAGGAACAGAAACCTTAAAATCACAAAGAAATCCGTCTCTATATCCTGTTATTTTAAGTGGAGATTTAAGTGGAAATGACAATGCTGTTTTAGACCCAACCGAAGCAACGCGTCAAGATAATTCATATCATATTTTTAGTCTTGTTGGAGAAAAAAGAGATATCATCGTGGATGGTGTTACTTTAAGTGGAGCTAATGCCAATGGAACAGGAAATGAAAATACGGCAAGTGTAATTTTAATGACACATATAGCGGCAAATAATTTAATATCAGTTGATTTTTCTGATGTAATTATCGAAAATAATACGGCTACAAATGCAGCTATTTTTCAAGCTATACAATTTGCTACTCAAGGTTCAACTTCAATTTTAAATCTTTCGAAATGTACTGTTAGAAATAATAAAGGAAACAGTGTTTTAGGCAATATGTTATACGTTGGACATAGAACTTACAATCAAAAAACTTACGGAACAATTTTAAATTCATTGTTTTACAAAAACACATGTGCTAGTGGAACATCATCAGTAATATATAATAAAGTAAATGGTGGTTCTGGTGTAGTTACTCCAATTTACGTTAGAAACTGTACATTCTCTAATAATTCATCAACTACTGGTAATGTTGTTTATCTTAACAGCTCTACTGATAGTAAATTTTCAAACAATATATTTTATGGTAATGGAAATACTACACCAGTTGGTTGGGTTAATTCCGGTGTAATAGCATCAGTTTTTAATAATTGTATTTCTGAAGATCCAGCATTTGGTTTAAACCAAAATCCTTTATTTAAGGATGCAGCAAATAATGATTATCATTTCGATTGCTCAGGGAATTCGCCTGCAATTAATGCAGGAAACTCAACTGGAATATCAGTATTGGAAAAAGATTTTGATGGTAATTCCAGATTAGTAGGTACAGTTGATATTGGCGCTTTGGAATATAGAAATAGAATTTCTACATCAGCTTCTAATATTTCTGTCTGCCTTGGAAACAATATATCTCTGACTGCAAATTATGGAACTGGGATAAGTTGGTCAAGTGGCATTACTGATGGTGTTCCTTTTACTCCAACTATTTCACAAAACTATACTGTAACTGGAATAAATGAAAATGGATGTGCAGATCAGGCCGTTTCTGTAATTACAGTAAAGTCCCCCACATTTTCAATTAATAGTGGTTCGATATGTTTAGGTAAATCTTTTACAATTACACCAACAGGAGCAACTTCATATACTATTGAAGGAAATACAGCTATAAAAACGCCTACCACAACTACAACTTACACTGTTTTAACAGAATATAGTTCAACTCGTTATGCAATTAATTTTGATGGAACCAATGATTATTTATCTGCCGCAATTTCTCCTTCATTTAACTATAATTTAGGGTATAGTTATGAAGCATGGGTAAAATTAGACATTGCGGGTGCAGGTGCATCAAGAGCAATTTTCTTTACAGGAACAAGTGCTTCAAGTAATATCGAAATCTACACTCAATCTGGGTCAAATTATTTAGTAGTAGTTCATAATAGAGGTATAGTTGGTTTTACATCAAGTGGGCAGACCTTTCCTATACCTCCAATTAACACATGGTTTCATTTAGCGGTAACTTATGATGGAAGTGCAATTAAAGTATATTATGATGGTGTACTAAAAACGCCAAACTCAACAATAGCTGGTTCTCCTTTACAAAAATCAATAGGAGCCGAGTTAAGTATTGGATATATGAAAAGTATGATTGGAAACCCAGGATTTGGCTTTTCAACACTAAAAGGTAAAACGGAAGAAGTTAGAGTCTGGAACAATGTAAGAACTCAGTCTGAGATTTTAGCAAATAAAAATAATTGTGTTCCTATAACTTCAACAGGTCTAGTTAATTATTATCCCTTTTTAGGTGGAAGTGGTGTAAATTCAGTAGATGAAGTGTCGGGTAATAACTTAACTTTAAATAATATGAATTCGAGTAATTGGGAGGCAGCTACAAATGTTAGTTGTTCAAATGTGTGTGCGATTAATTCAATTTTATCATCTTCAATTACAGTAAATCAATTACCGAACATTGGTATAGTTTCAAATAATACTTTGCTTTGTGTTGGCGAAACCACTAGTTTAACTGCAAACGGAGCAACAAGTTATACTTGGAATACAGCCTCTTCAAATACGATTATTTCTATTTCGCCAACAGTAACAACTTCATATAGTGTTATAGGAACGGATGATAATGGATGTAAAAACACTTCAACTATAACACAAAGTGTATCTATTTGTACCGATATTCAACAGATTGAAAAAGTAACTACTGAATTTAATATTTTCCCAAACCCAGCTACATCTTTAATAACAATACAATCGAATGAAGTGATAGAAACAATTACAGTATTTAATGTTGCTGGATGTAAAGTTAAATCCGAAACAAAAACAATATTTTCTGTAGATGAACTTTCTTCGGGGATGTATTTCTTGCAAATCTCTACTAAAAATGGAATGGTTACAAAACGATTTATAAAAGAATAATTTAGTCTGTTATAATTAAACAAAAACCCATCAAACTGATGGGTTTTTTGTTTTACGAAAAATAGGGTTTAAATCAAATTAGCGCAACAATTCCCATAATACAATACCAACACAAACCGATACATTTAACGAATGTTTAGACCCGAACTGTGGTATTTCTAAAATAGCATTGCTACTATTAATAATATCTTGTTCTACCCCATAAACTTCATTACCAACAACTACTGCTAAAGGCATATTTGGTTTTGTAAATTTGTTAAGCATTACTGAGTTTTTTGTTTGCTCAACAGAGGCAATAAAATAATTTTGTTGTTTTAATTCTGCAATGGCTTCTGCTGTTGTTTTAAAGTATTTCCAATTAACAGTTTCGGTTGCTCCTAAGGCAGTTTTTTCAATATCCTTATTTGGTGGAGTTCCTGTAACACCACATAAATAAATGGCTTCAATCAAAAAAGCATCTGAAGTTCTAAAGGCCGACCCAACATTATTTAAACTTCTAATATTATCTAAAACTAAAATGATATTGTTTTTTTTAGTCGCTTTAAATTCATCTGAACTTAAACGCCCTAAATCATTCATACTTAATTTTTGATTTTCCATTACAATACTTATTGTAAGTTAAATCGTAAACTAAATCCGGCATTTGTATTTGCTGTTGGAAACGAGTTTGATGTTTGAGGTGTTGTTTTAACCCAATCATAAAACAAGCGTAAGTTTACATTTTGAGTTAATTGATAATCAATGGCCGTTTTTAGGGATATAATATTTTGTCCGCCCGTTGGTGTACTTATCTCTTCATTAATACGACGAATAATCGACATATTTCTGCGGTAAGATAAGTCTAATTTAAAGTTTAAATCGCTCTCAACAGGCTTTCCTTTTATTTTAATGGCATTTATTTTTAATTTCGGATAACGGTAACCAACGCCTATTACATATTCTCTGCCGCGTGTTTCAATAATTTGCGGTCCTGTAATATTTAAGTTAACCGTTTTATCTTTTTTAATTTCAAAATTTCCACTCAAACCAGGTTTATTAAATTTAACATCAAATTTAATTAAAGGGCTAAATGCTTCGGTAATTGTTGCGCCTTGTATGTTATATTTTGGGTTAAAGTTAGCCGTTTGTCCTGTTGCAGAGCTTTGCACAGGTACACGACTTAAATTATCTGCATACCCATCTTGGTTGCCATCAAAAAATAAGTTGTTGTTTGTAAAATTACCCAATGTATACATAGCACGATAGGAGTGACGCAAGGTAACCGATTGAAAATATTTTTTCATGAATTTTAATTTACCTAAACCATCCCATGTTACTGTCCAGTTTGGCAATGGAATTTGTTTAAACATTTTATCTGTTGCATTATTTCGTAATTTTTTTCCTGTATAAGTTTCAAAAAATGCACCCATTAATACATCTTGTTGCGTATTAGAATAGCCATCATAATAGGTTCTTTTTCTAATATCCAGTAATTCACCTTTCGAATCACCATTTTTTGAGGCTAAATCTTTGGCAACATCTGGTCTAATTAATAAAAACTCCTGAAATAATTCAGATGATCCATCTTTAGTGTTTTTATCTTTAAAAGCTTTTCCTAAGGTAAAAACACTAATACTATAATTACCACTATTTGTTGGAGTTTCAAATAAATAACCTTTATTTCTATCGTCACTATTTCGTAATGAATCACCACCATATCTTACATATTGAGATGTATTTGATCCATAAGTTTTAGTACCATTAAATTCAATTTTTAAACTTCCATGTGGTTCCACATTGGCACGATATGAAAAATTATTTGATTTTGTTGTAGTATATGGCGTTAATTGATTTGTGTTTTGCACTAACCAACCATTATCAATAGATTTACGTAAAATACTATCGTTCATACCAGCTATAAATCCAAAGCCTGGTGCTAAATTTTTTGCAGGGTCTAATCCGATGTATTTTGAGCTTGGTTCAAAACCAGGTAAACCAGTTCCATTTGTTTGTTGGTAAGTTAATGATACTTGTTTGAGCATCATAACTCCTCGGGCTAAAAACTCACCAATATCTTTAAAGTTGTTTTCTTTTTTCGGTTTTAAAGAATCTTCTTTAGTTTTTGGAGCTTTTAATAAACTACTTGATTTCCCTTTAGATGAACCACCGCCTGAGTTTACTCGCCTGAAATAAGGAATTTTATTATATAACATCGTCATATTAAAATTACCTGTTAAGTTTTTAGTGTTGGTATTTTGAATGGTATTACCAACGCTTTCTTGTGCAAATGGCCTGCGAGACCAAGTGTATGAGGAGCTATAACGCGCTGTTGAATTAATAAAATCAAAGGCAGGAATTTTATTAATAGGTATTTGGTAGTTTACATTAGCAGCATGACGGAAGTTTGTGTTTTCTCCTAATTTTCTAATAATGTTATTTCTAATTTGAACTTTCTCACTATCGGTATCAATTGCATCAATCGATTCCATAATTCGTCCATCATTATTTGCGTTATAATCAAACTTTAAATTTTTGGTGAAATTCCATTGTAATGTATAATTTCGGCTCATTAAAAATGTTTTATTAAACTGAGCTTTGGTTAAATTATCCGAAGAGCCAGTATAAAAACTAGTTAAATCTCTATTTAGTAACTCACTATAATTTCTATTTAAATCAACATTAAATGCAAAGGAACTTGGCAACGGTGTAAAGTTGATATCCTTAATTAATGCAAACCATTTGTTATTGATAATTTTGTTGGTTGATTTTTTAAAAGGGGCCCACGGTTTTGCATTTATCGAATAGTTGTAAGCTAACGCACCTCTGTATGATTTAATAATACTTTTTTGAATATTTACATTATGTCGTTTTACTTCATTGTAAGCATATGTTACCGAAAAATTGGAAACATCCCAAGGCATTGGTTTAGCGCCTTCTTTTCTTAAGCCATCTATTTTCACATTCGAAAAATTATAACCTTTTCGTGTTGTTTTATCTTGTGCGTTCTCTTTAATTTGTTTTTTTAATTCTTTGCTTATACTAGGATTATCAATTTTAATATCTGGATCGTATGGGCTAAACTGAGGAGTAATAATGGTTTGTCCGTATGAGTAGTATACTGGTACATTTACTTTCCATTTTTCAGGAAAAAATTTGCCGAGTTGTAAAGTTGTAGTCGCATCATACAAAAAGTTTTTTTCTCTGCTACGTTCACTGATTTTTTTCTCAATACTACCAAAAAATGGAGTGCTGTATGTTGCAGCTAATGAGGCTTGTCCTAAATCGGCTAATTTAGCTTGCACGCGCCCTGTAGTTGCCCAACCACCTTTATTGGTAAAATCAGTTAAACGTAATTCATTCACCCAAACTTCTACACATTTTGATAAGCCTCCATTATCAATAGGGTTACGGATACCAATCATAATGCTTTTTATACTCGCTAAATTAGGATTACCAACAACGGTAATTTTATTATTACCATCTTGTTCTGTAAATGGTTTTTGTATAGCAACTAAATCTAAATTTGTTGTCTCATTTCTGTTAATTTTTGCCGCAGCAATTTTCTCAAAATCTATAATAAACTCATTATCATCAGGCCATACTATTGATTTATCGGCATCAAGATTATTATCGTAAACTCCTTTTCCGGTTAATTTTACAGGGATTTCATACTCATAATAGTTATTTGTAAAGTCGGTACCTAATCGCACAAAAACACTAACATCGCCATCATTTAATGGTTGATCATTTAATTTTTCGGCATGCATAAATAGTTTCATTTTTTTAAATGAACGTACATCTAATTCTGTGTTTTTAGTAATTGCTCTGCTGTCGCCATCCTTTAAGCTGCATACTCTTAACGATAAAGCTTGCTCATTTAATAAGGTTTGATTTGTTGTTTGTGCATTTTGTTGTTGTTCTATTTTTGGAGGCAATACATAGTTTACAGGTGTTTTCGATCCATTTTCTTGCAAGCTTACACCAGATACATCAAACGTTGTTGTGTTATCATCATTGGCAATGTATTCGCCTGGTTTTAATAAATCGTATGCATATCGTCTCCAATCACTTCGTACTAATTCAAAACGGGCTAAACGACAGATAATAGGTTTATCAAAGCCTTTCATAAATACACGCATAAAACGAATAGAGTTAAACCCTTCTATTTCTCCAACGGATGATTCAAATTCGCTTACAGGAATTTTAAACTGGTACCATTTTACAGTTTTTTGAATATTATCAATGGTTGCATTTCCATCAGTAACGTTAACAATATAGTTATGTCCCACATTTGCTGGATTTAAATCCTGAGGCGAAATTTTCACATGGTATTGGTAATAGTTTTCAACTTCATTTAAGGTATTGTCTTTATTAATATCCTCAATATTTGGAATGTTTGATGCTGCGCTTGGTATAGATTTATCTTCGTATTGATTTTCAGTTGGACTATTGCCTTCTGGTCCATTATATTTTTTATATCGTCTAATTGTATTTCCTTCTTCTGCGCTTAAACCATCAAATTTTGAAGCACTTCTAAAAAACTGATAATTATCTGAGCTTGGGTCATTACGGGCAGCGTCAACATCAGTACCTGTTGCTCCAGGAAACGAATTTAAGTCGGTAATAAAATTTTTAAACTTTCTTGCTTCCGCTGTATCTGATAAGCCATCATAGCCAACATCCTGAAAAGGTCTATCATTATTATCGTTTACAAATGAGTTAGAAACGGGTGATATTAATGGTGAACTTCCAATATTAGATTCGATGACTGGTAAACTTGAATTGGCTGTGCTTGCACCAGGAACACCATTTTCATACATCATTTTCCCATCTTTTAAAATATCTTCGCTCACGTTACCTAAGTTAAAATACATATCTCCACTTGGCAAACTCCCTGAATTCATATCAGGGTAGGTAGTCGAATTATAATCACTATTAAACGGATCCATCATCCAAAACTGAATATACTCTACATTGGCGGCCTGAAAATCATTGGTTTCAATACGACGCATAATACCGCCCCAACGCGTGGATGGATCTTTTAATCTTCCATTTGATAAAATACCACTCGATTTTGCTAAAGTATTTGGCTTTACATCATAATTATAAGGTCCACGCTCTCCTGGATAAAAAGCCATATCTAAAACTGATAATACAACTGGTTGGTTGTTAGCCGGTGTTTTACTAGGGAATAATTCTGTTTCTAAAACCTGACGCATGAAGTTATTAGAATAAGTTTCTTTAGTTATGTTACTTGGCTTTGAACTATTACTTGTTCCGTAAAAAATCGGATCAATGGTGTACCAGTTAAATTGCGCACGGTTTTTACCTGTATTTATATCGTCAAATAATGATGCTTCTGGAAACAAACGAGGTTGGCCTTGAGGTATACTTGCCAATTGCCATGCACTAGGGCTTTTTAAATCGATTAAAGAAATACTTCCTTCAAAATCATCAATGTATGAATTTCCGCTTTTTCCAATAGCTTTGGAATTACCTGGTATTAACTGAGCAAATTCTCCCTGAGTAGTAATACTGCTCATTTCCTTAGTATTGATTAATGGTATTTTATCAATTAAACGGGTTAAAAAAGGTACGTCAGTTTTGTAGTTATAATCTACACCCCAAATAATATTTGATACAGGCTCATCACCAATATTTACTTTTTGGGTAATTGGTTTTTCATTTAAACGCAAAAATGTACCCCCTAAAGTTAAATCACGATTAACAATAAAATCTAAACGTGTACCCATTAAACTTTTTTGTTGCACATTAAATAAAGAGTTACTCTCTGTACTTACCTTAATATTAGCGCCTGAGTTTAAAATACTTTCGTTAATAATTTTAACACGCCCTAATGTATAATCAACTGTATAATCAACGTTTTCTGTTAATTTTTGTCCGTTAGCAGTAACCACAACTGAGCCTTGCGGTATGTTTAAGGCGTTTAACGAAATCTCTGATCCGGCCGATGATTTGTATGAACCCTTAATTTTGTAACGATTTTTTTCGGGTAACTGCATCGCGTTAGTTCTTGTTGAATCATACAATTCCTGAAAAATATATTTGTTGGCATTTGGAAAATCAGATGCAGCAAACTTTGATCGTAAGTTATTACCAAAAGGTTCTTTTGATGATAAATAAACTCTTCCATTATTTGGATTAATTGTAAAATCTTTAATGAAGTCAAAAACACCATCTGGGCTTCTATCTCCATTCACATTTAATTTATCTAAATCCATTGCTTGCACTAATAACTTGCCATTAATAGCACCGTATGGAATATATGGAATATCAATTCCTGTTTCGATATTATTATAATAGATATCGCATTTAAAATCTTGAGCATTTAAATTGTATGCTCCTAAAGAATAAACGTTTTTCATCATTAAATCCCAATTACTGTATTTAGGATTTGTGTTTGAACCACTCTTTAATAATTTTAAGTATAATGGTCCAGATGTAAACTGATCGCTAAACTCACCTACTTGATAGTTTTTACCGTTATAGGTGTATTGGTAAGCAACTGCAACAGACTGATCATTACTAATAGTTTGGTTAATAGAAATAAAACCCAAACGTGTGTTGTAGGTAAACTCAGTAGGATTTAATTTACGCGCGTTTTGATAAAACTCAAAATCACGAGCAGGAGTCATAAATTTACCTCCATTACAAGTATTACCAACATTTGCTTGTAAGTTGGAGGTTACTGCAGATGCATTTGCGGATAAACGCGGAGGCATTAAGTTATTACTAGTATCCGTTAAAATTTTATATAAATTATTGGCATTATTATCTGGAAAATCTCCTGGAGCATCAACAATTACAAAAATAGGATTTGTACCGCAAGTTGGGTCTCTTAAATCTTTATTAACGTGGGTTGAATCCTCTCCTAAATCAGTAAAGGCTGCGTAGCTTCGCACTTGCTCTGCATTACCAGATAAGTTAGAAACGTAAACCTCAATTTTAGTAATAACGATAGGCGTTGTAACAACGGGTAGAGTACTCATCCATTGGTCGTAATTATCTCTAAAATAATGTCCTAAGAAAAAATGTTTGTTAACCTCGTAGTTATCTGCACTAACCGAAAAATATTGTGTTTGTGCGCCGCCTTGTACCGAAACCTCTTGTTTTTTACCACGTTGTTGCGATAATAAAGCCGTTGCTGTTAAACGCCCAAACTGAAATTTAGTTTTAACACCAAATAAACTTTGGCTACCTTGTATTAACGATGAGTTTAAAGGTAAAGCAACGTTACCAGCTTCAATTGTTTTTAAAATTTCATCCTCGTAACCGTTGTATTCAATTTTCATTTGATTTTCCCAATCAAAAGAAGCCTCGGTATTATAACTTGTAGAGATGCGTAATTTATCACCAATTTTACCAATTAGGTTTAATTGAATACGCATATTAAAATCGAAATTGGTAACCTTTTGCTGACGCTGAGGAATAGCAGGGTTTAAGGTTTTGTTTCGGTTTAATGCGAAAATTAACTCCGCAGTTCCTGCAGGTTTAATATCAACAGTGTTTCCACCAAAAATACGATCAAATAACTCGCTATTAACTTGTAATTTAGGAACTAAACTTTTTTTATTTTGGTTTACTAAATCGTCTGCTTTGATTTTCGATTTCCAATGATCTTTAACGGCTTGCTTAAATAATTGATCTTGGTAATCCTGAAACTCCACATAGGTTTCAGGGCGATAATCCATATTACCAATCTTTTGCTTAATGTCGTAGTTTCCCGTACTTGGATTGTATTCTGTTGATGTATTTACGTTTGCTGGGTTTTCTAAATATAATTTACTCTTATCATCATAATTTGGCTGACCGCCATTATTATCGTTAAAAGGAAAATGTAATTCGTCTTTGCCAACAATAGGGGAGTCTATTACGGTAGCAAATGGGCTTTTGCTATAGTTTGGTTTTGATAACGGATTGCTTTTAGCCTTAGAGCTAACTACAATACTCATTAACCCAGCCGAGCAAGTACCAATTACAAGAAATTTTATAACTCCTTTTACCACGTATTAGTTAAATATTTTTTAGCGCTGATTTTATCAGCAGTTCAACATTATCAGTAGATACACCTTGCTGTTTAATAGATTTTTCTATCGCTTTTTCGGCTGCCAATTTCTGAAAACCAAGTGTAACTAGTGCCATTAACGCCTCATCTTTATTTTTATTGTATGCAGGGCTTAAAATTTGAGAAATTCCACCTTCGTGTTTTCCCATTTTTCCTTTTAAATCAACCACAATACGCTGAGCCGTTTTTTCGCCAATGCCTTTAATGCTTTTTAATAAAGCGACATTGGCCGTGTTAATGGCTCCTGCAATTTCGGGAGCAGATAACGAGGATAGCATAAGTACGGCACTACCGCCACCAACACCAGATACCGAAATAAGCTTACGGAATAAATCACGCTCCTCGGCATCAAAAAAACCAAAGTACTTAGGATTATCGTCGCGCACATACACGCTTTCGATATATAATTTAGCCTGAGTAAGAGGTTGAATTTTGGAATAGGTATTTAGCGATATAGTAACGCCATAACCAACCCCATGGGTTTCAATAACCACAAAAGCAGGGTTTAATTCAGCAATTTGACCAGATACGTAATTTATCATACAAGAGTGTGAAAGTAACTAAAAATGTACGAATTTTTAAATATAACAAGCATTTTATTGCACTGTAAATCAGTTGTTTGCAAATAAAACAGACGCTTGTTTAACAGCCATTTGTTAATATAATTTTAATGATATGTTAATGTAAATAACATTTACGATGTTTTTTTTGTAAATTTGTTGAACTAAAAAATTAAACACTTTGGAAATAGTATTAGTTGTTACTCTTTTAATTGCCGGTTATTTATTAGGTTCGATACCAACAGCTGTTTGGTGGGGGCAAAAATATTACGGAATTGATGTTCGTGAATTTGGTAGTGGTAATGCCGGAGCTACTAATACTTTTAGAGTATTAGGCAAAAAAGCTGGTATCCCTGTTTTAATTATTGATATAGTAAAAGGTAGCGCTGCTGTGTTACTGGCTTTCTTTTCTACTTATGAGTTTGATAGCAATGAGTTTGTAAACTTACAATTAGCTTTGGGTATGACGGCTTTAGTTGGCCATGTGTTCCCGATTTTTGCAGGCTTTAGAGGCGGAAAAGGCGTAGCTACTATTTTAGGCGTAGTTATTTGCTTAACACCAATTACTAGCTTGTTAGTATTATTAGTGTTTTTAACGGTTTTATTAACTACTCGTTTTGTATCCTTATCATCTATTACGGCAGGTATTAGCTTCCCGATATTATTGAATTTAGTACTTAAAAACCAAAACCAAACTTTGATTATTTTTTCGATTTTTGTGGCGGTATTATTAGTAGTGACTCACAAAAAAAACATTACCCGCTTATTTAAAAAACAAGAACCTAAGGTTAATTTGTTTGCTAGTAAAGCCTAATTTTAAAATTATATATTATGAAAAAACCGAAGCTAATAGTTTCGGTTTTTTGTTTTTGTGAATAATGTTTTGCGACTACGCGCCCGTTTTTTACCTGTCCAATTTATGCCTTTTTACGTTAACCCGCAAGAAATTGTGCTTAGGCGTTGTTAGCAGTTGTGGCTTTACACAGTCTTAGGTTTCCAGGTCTTGTCGAACGGTCGATTTTCGCCAGTTACGTTTCCGATGTCTATGGTTACTAAATTATTTGCAGAACCGCCGTTATTTGGTGCGTCCAAGATTATTGAAACAAGAATTAATGGAATAAAGTCAATATTATTGTCAACTAATAATTGAAATATGTCGTTACTATTAAATGAAATATTATTAAGTTGAACAATTGAAGCCACTTGTATTGAGTCTTTGAAGATTGACACTTTTTTACCTAAATGCTGTACAATCTCATATCTTGTGTCACCTATTGTGATTTCGTAATGCGGTTTAAATCTAGTAAGCTGTGTGAACTGTCCAACTACGTTATTATATTTGATGTCAAATATTCTTTTGCGAAATGGTCTGAAACGGCGTTTAGCTTCTATTAGTTGTCTGCTGCCTTTATGTATTACAATATTATCAAATATTAAGAAGCCTGTATTTTCTCCTATGAATTTTTCATTGGTTTCATTTACAGTTATTATGTATCGTTCACCAATTTCAAGACTTGGTTCTTTGATAATTATTTCCATAAGTGTCGTGCTTGTGTTTTATCAAGCCATTACTGCTAACGTTTTCGCAATTTGCTTCAGGCGGGTTGAAACCGTTTCTACCGAAATGCTTATAACAAAGCTAAATGTAATTAGCCAATTGCAAAAGAAAAATAAAAAAAGTTTTCTACCGCTTTTTGCAATTGCTTTGATGTCTGCCCCGCTTGAGCAAATTGTGTGTTAGGTGCTGGCGATTAGCTCTTTCTATTTATTTCTTTAGAAGATTAGAGTCCTTTTTCATGAATGATGTTTGTGTTTTTTTAATTTCCAACAATATTGAATCTAAATTGTTTTTTCTTAACGCTTCAAACTGCTCGATGTTTATAGTTGTCGGATTATTTAATTGTTTATTCGAGTAATAAATTGAAATAACTGTCGACAAAATAGATATTAAAATAGCGACTATAGCAAAATAAGTAGCTTGTATAGACGATTTTCTAGCGCTTTGTAATTCGTGAAATTCCAATAAATGAAAATAACCTGATTGTTCTAAGAAAAATGTCTGATTAGGATTAATTGGTGCATTTTGATTATTTCCACCTGGGCTTTCCAAAGATATATATAGTGCGGCAAAGAATTGTCTTAAAGCAAATTCTTCGTATTCATAGCCATTGTCCTTGAGATGTTTTTCTAATTCAGGAAATTTAAATGGTTTGCCAATATTGTCTTTGCCGAATTGTAATACGGCAATATATAAATCATCATTTGTTTTCATATGCTTGTTGTTTAACGCTTGCACCTAACTAGGTTATAGACGCTACTTTATAGCGCAAATCCCATCACCGTTAGTTGTATAGGTGCTACTTTGTATCGCATAGTTATTTGTCAAATGTAATGGTTTTGTTATCGGTATCAAATAGTAAATTATTCAAAACAAAAAAGCTTCGAGTTATATACCCGAAGCTTTTTACAATTTATAGTAAAATTATTTCTTTAAAAATTTAAAGTCTTTCCCGATGTAACGTGCGTTGTTTCCTAATTGCTCTTCGATACGTAATAACTGATTGTATTTTGCAATCCTATCACTACGTGAAGCTGAACCAGTTTTAATTTGTCCGCAGCTTAAAGCTACTGCTAAATCTGCAATGGTTGTATCTTCTGTTTCTCCACTACGGTGGCTCATTACAGAGGTATAACTATTTGTTTGTGCTAATTGCACCGCATTAATAGTTTCGGTTAAGGTACCAATTTGGTTTACTTTTACTAAAATAGAGTTAGCAACACCCATTTTAATTCCTTTAGATAAGAAGTTAACGTTAGTTACAAATAAATCATCACCTACTAATTGTGTAGTTGCGCCTAATTTATCAGTCATTAATTTCCAACCATCCCAATCTTCTTCAGCAAAACCATCTTCGATAGAAATAATAGGGTATTTTTTGCGCCAATCAGCCCAAAAATCAACCATTTGCGATGATGTTAATTTATCACCCGTTGATTTTTTAAAGTGGTATACATTTTCTTCGGTATTATAAAATTCAGAAGCTGCCGCATCCATGGCAATGTAAATATCTTCGCCTGCTTTGTAGCCAGCTTTATCAATTGCTTGCATTACGGCTTTAATAGCTTCTTCGTTATTTTTAAAGTTTGGAGCAAAGCCACCTTCATCACCAACGTTAGTTGCTAAACCCTGAGATTTTAACACCGCTTTTAAATGATGAAATATCTCTGTACCCATACGTAAGCCTTCGCTAAACGAGTTGGCACCGATAGGCATAATCATAAATTCTTGAAAATCGATACCATTATCTGCATGAGAACCACCATTTAAAATGTTCATCATTGGTATTGGTAATAAATTGGCATTAACGCCACCAACATAACGGTATAAAGGTTGGCGACACTCTTCGCTAGCGGCCCTTGCAACTGCTAATGAAACACCTAAAATAGCGTTAGCACCTAAATTTCCTTTGTTAGCTGTACCGTCTAATTCAATCATCGCCGTATCAATAGCTGTTTGATCGAAAATATACATACCTTTTAATTTTTCGGCAATAACTGTGTTTACGTTATTTACAGCACGTTGCACGCCTTTTCCTAAATACTGAGTTTTATCGTTATCGCGTAACTCAACAGCTTCGTGCATTCCGGTTGATGCTCCAGATGGAACGGCAGCTCTTCCTAAAATACCTGAATCGGTTACAACATCAACTTCAATCGTTGGATTTCCGCGCGAATCTAATATTTGGCGGGCTAATACAGTGTGTATAAATGACATATAAATGGGTTAAAAGTTTGCTAAAATTACTTATTCTTTTTAAAATAATGAGTTGTTTTTTTAGAATTAATCTGCAAAAAAAGCGCTATTATTTTTGTAGTTATCAGTTAAATAAAAAATCCTAACTCTATTGAGTTAGGATTTGATTTATTTGTTAAAGATAAATCTTAGTTTTCGATAGAAATAACTAAGTATTTAGAGTTAGACCAGAATGACTCAGGATTAGTAATTTCAATTTTTTCAATTGTTTTTTCGCCAATTAATTTATAAGAATTGCTTGGGTGATTTGAAATAACTTTTGCTTTTTTAGCGCCAATATTGATAGATGTAGTTGTAGAAGCATCAATTTTAGTAAAGTAATCTTTATTAAAATCATCTTTTAATTTTGTTGATTTTCCTAAACCAATAAATCCGCCTTCTTTAGTAATGACGTTTTTTTCTTTTAACTCTTTAGTTGTTCCTAAAGCGTAATAAGCTGTATTTAATTTTTCAGTTTTTTCAGTGCTTTCAGCTTCTACGTGCTCTAAGTTCATTACGATGTTGCTTAACTCAATGTTTTTAGCTTCTAATTGAGATTTTAATTCAGCAATTTCGCTATCCTTAGCTGTAACTTGGCTTTCTAAGTTTGCTATCATTTCTTCTAAACCAGCAATTTTAGATTTTGCTTTTTTCAATTTAGAACTTAATGATCCAATACGGTTTTTGTTTTTTGCTAATAAATCGTAAATAGCTTGAATGTCTTCTTTAATTTGACCTTCTTTACTTTTTACATCACCACTTGCTGAGGCGTTTGATACAATTTTTTCTTTTTCTTTAATTGCAGTTAAATTTTCTTGAATTTCATTAAAAGACGAAATGAATTCTTGAATAGCTGCTTCTTTTTCAGTTAATTTTCCGTTTAATCCATCATTTACAGATGATAAACTATCTGCTAAAGGGTTTTCTTCTTTTTCGGCAGTGCCACAAGAAGTATTAAATAAGGTTGAAGCTGATAATACAGCCGCTGCTAAAAATAATTTTATTTTGTTCATAGTTAATTTTTATAAAGTTCGAATTTAACAATTAATTCCTTAGAGTTATTTTAGTAACCCTAATATTTACATTTTTTATCTTTTAAGATTAGATTATATTTGTTTTATCGCCAAATCAAGCCATATGTTCAACAAATTTTCAGTTTTGCCCTATATAATTGTTTGTGTTTTAACTTTAATTATTGGATGGTTTTTGTTTTCGAAAAAGGAACCCAGCGAAAAAATTATAGAAAATAACCACATTTTCATTTCTAAAATTCAAGCAATTGGAAAATTAGAGTTAGTAAAGTTATCCATTAAAGATATTTTGGAATATAATATTCGACGCAAGTTTTTACCCGATTCAAAAGTATTATTAGTTGTTAGTGGTGAAATGGCAGGATGTATTGATTTAACAAAAATAGATTCGAGTAAGATACAAATTAATGATTCTGTTGTAATCGTTTCGTTGCCAAAGCCCGAAGTGTGTTATTATAAAATTGATCATCAAAAAAGTAAAATATATAATGCTCAAACTTATTTTATGTTGGATAACGAAATTGAATTGACTCAAATGGTTTATAAACGTGCTGAAAATTATTTTAAAGGTGATAGTTTAAATCAAATTGTATTTACTGAAACTGAAAAAAATGCCTATTTAATTTTAAAGCCATTATTACAATCCATCACCAAAAAAGATGTAATATTAAGATTTAATAAACAGTCTATTAAACATTAATAGTGAGTAATACCTTAAAAAATATTTTAAGTGTTATTTTTTTAACTGGATTATTGATTCATTTTTCGTTTGTTTTTGTTTTTACGTCGCCTTTATTTAACAATAAACGCTTAAAGGGAATTAGCCAAAATTACTGTTATCCTTATTTTTATCAATCCTGGAGTTTATTTACTCCGGTGCCAACCTGTAAACACCAAGTGTTTGTGCGGTATTATCAAAATAATGAGTGGAGCCATTTTGAAGACATATTTACTAAGGAACAAAATAAACATCAAAAAAATCGTTTTTTAGGAAATGAGAATATCGTCTTAATGTTTTCTAACTCCTTAAGTTATTTACAGCCATTTTTACTTTCGAAATCGGCTATACATCTATTTCCTTCAACAAAAGAAATAGATATTGTATTATTTGAGTTAAATCAATATTTGAAAATGAATATGCATTTAAAGGAAAATACAAATTATCAGGTATTATTTGTTACGACTCAGAAATCAACGGTTACAACACATTATTTTAATTATCTAACTATTAACTAACTGAAATTAATTACCACATATTTGTTTAATAAAATGAATCAATCGCGCGAGGTGAAATGGTTTCAAAATGGCCTAGCGTTATTTTTATTATATAAAATTATTATTTATACCAGTCAGTTTGATCTATTATTTTCGGGTCATGCCTTTATTTATAACCAACCATACCATTCGCATTCATATGTTGATATTGCATTTTTATTAACTAATTTTTTTACTCCTCAACTAGCTTGTGTCGCTCTATTTGTAGTAGGTTTCATTTCTATACTCGTATTATTTAATATTTCTAATTATGGTTTTAAAATTTTATTATGGCTTACAGTAGTTAATTTAAACAACTATTTATATCCTATTATTACCTCTGGCGATTATTTATTAAATCAATTTCTATTATTCAATATTTTTCTAAATCCCAATATACTTAAACCATCTTCTGCTCTTGCTGATTTTAAAATGGCTTTGCATAATATATCGCTATTAGGAATTAAAGTACAAATATGCTTGGCGTATTTAGTTGCAGGTATTTTTAAATTGAAGGATGCAGATTGGCTTAGTGGACAAGCAATAGCTCAAATTATACAGATTCCTGTTTTTAGCTGTGAGTTTTTACGGACTATACCAACAAGTATTTTGGTAGTTAGCACGTGGTTTGTTATTATGTATCAGCTTTTATTTCCGCTATTAGTTTGGAATCGCAATTTTAAAATATACATATTATCTCTGGGAATTATCCAACATGTGGTAATTGCCTTTGGTTTGGGATTATTTAGTTTTGGAGTACTGATGATATTAAGCTATATCCTATTTTTAAGATACGACTATCAATCAAATACAACTAAGATTTAATTTTTACCGATTTTACTTTTTTAGTTTCTGCTAAAAGTATAGGCATAATAATAACAGTTGGGCCAAGCCACAATACAACTGATGGCAAAGGAATGTATTCACTTTGATTAACTATAAAAGCAGTAATTGCACCTATATAGCTACCGCACATATTACCTATATGTACTTTAAGCCATACAAGAGTTTCTTTAGGAGGTGTAAGTAAACGCACAGTGTTTTTATATACACCATAAATTCCCATAGTTCCGAATACAAATGGAATTAAGGTTTCCATAGAATTATTTTTTATATAATAATATACTGCAAAGACAACCAATCCTAAAAAAGCAATACCTGCAATTACTTCAATAACCCAATCTATTAATTCAGGTTTTTGAGAGATGTTTAATTGTTTTAATTTTAATGCGCGATACGCTACACATATAGCGTAGTAGGTAAACACAGCAATTAAAAATAAGAAGATATTGTTTTTGTATAACGAAATATAAACGCCTGTTACAAAAATAATAGTCATGCAAACAAAGTATATTTTACCAACGATTCGGTGTTTAGGAGTATTGTTTTTTAAAGCTATAGCTGTTCCGCCAAAAATTAAAGCGCCAATACCTGCAATAACATGAATAATTAAGGAGATTTTAATAAATAATGCCATAAACGTATTACACTAAATCACCATATAAATCAAAATCACTCGCATCTGTAATTTTCACGTTTGCAAAATCGCCTATACGCACATAATTTGTATCAGTAGCTTTCACCAATACTTCGTTATCTACATCGGGGCTATCAAATTCCGTTCGGCCTACAAAATAATCGTTTTCTTTTCTATCAAATAAAACTTTGTATGTTTTGCCAATCTTTTCTTGATTTAAATTATAAGAAATTTCTTGTTGAACTTTCATGACTGCATCAGCACGTTCTTTTTTCACTTTCTCTTTCACATCATCTTTTAATAAATGCGCGTGCGTATTTTCTTCGTGCGAATAAGTGAAAATTCCTAAGCGTTCAAATTTAGTATCAGCAACCCATTGTAACATTTCTTCGTGGTCTTGCTTTGTCTCGCCCGGATAGCCTGCAATTAATGTTGTACGAATGGCAATACCTGGAACTTTATCTCTAATTTGATTTACTGTATCAATCGTTTTTTGTTTAGTAATACCACGGCGCATACTCGTTAACATATTATCTGTAATATGTTGCAATGGCATATCTAAATAATTACAAACGTTTTTGCGTTTATTCATTACATCTAACACATCCATCGGGAATCCACTAGGGAATGCATAATGCAAACGAATCCAATCTATACCTTCTACATCACTTAACTGATCAACTAAATTAGCTAATTCGCGTTTTTTGTAAATATCTAATCCGTAATACGTTAAATCTTGTGCAATTAATAATAACTCGCGTGTTCCTTTACTAGCAAGTAATTTAGCGCGTTGAACTAATGCCTCGATAGGTTCTGAAATATGTTTACCACGCATTAATGGTATGGCACAAAATGAACAAGGTCTGTCGCAACCTTCACTAATTTTAAAATAAGCAAAATGATTTGGAGTGGTTAATAAACGCTCACCAACTAATTCTTTTTTATAATCAGCTTTTAAGGTTTTTAAAATTTTCGGTAATTCGCGGGTACCAAAATAAGCATCCACATCTGGAATTTCTTTTTCTAAATCCGATTTATAACGCTCGCTTAAGCATCCTGTAACATATAATTTTTCAATACTACCTTCTTTTTTCGCTTCTACATAACGTAAAATAGTATCAATACTTTCTTGCTTAGCATTTTCAACAAAACCACAGGTATTAATAATAACAATGTTATGATTATCGTCTTCACTTTCGTGTTCAACATCAAAGTTATTGGCTTTTAATTGCCCCATTAATACTTCGCTATCTACAATGTTTTTACTGCAACCTAAGGTTACAACATTAACGCTATTTTTTTTACGTGTTTTAGTTTTCATGCTTTTGCAAAGATACCACTTTTTAAGTTAAGATGTTGTGTGGGTTTTTGTGAAGTCGATTAACTATTTAATATCTCCCAAGCCTTATCCGCCTGAAGTTTTAGCATATTTAAGCCATTAATAGTAACAGCTCCTTTTTCTTTTCCTAATGCTAAAAATTTTGTTTCGGAAGGATTATAAATTAAATCGTATAATAAATGATCTGATGATATAAACTGATAGGGAATATCTGGATGCCCATTAACTAGCGGAAACATTCCAATAGGCGTACAGTTCACGATTAATTTAAAGGCATTAAAAACGTGTTCATTTAGCTCATTATAATTAAAACTATTAGATTGAGTTTTTTGTTTACTTGTTACAAAATAAACATCAACGCCAATGTTTTTCAACGCATAAGCAATAGCTTTAGAAGCACCACCAGTGCCTAGTATCAAAGCCTTTTGATGCATTGGCTCTAAAAAAGGTTTGATGCTTTGAGCAAAACCATAATAATCGGTGTTATAGCCGATTAAAAATGGCTGGTTGTCTTTTTTAATGATTTTAATAAAATTTACCGCACCAATTTCTTTAGCAGTTATATCCAGTTCATTGATAAAAGGAATAATTGATTCTTTGTAAGGCTTGGTAACATTTAATCCTGAAATATTATTATCAGAAACAATTTGGAGTAAGTTATCCAAAGTATCTAAATCAAAATTTGTGTAAGTATATCCTACAAGATTTTCTTTAGAGAATTTTTCTTCGAAATATTTTTTAGAAAAAGAGTGGGCGAGTGATTGACCGATTAAACCTAAATTCATCTAATTAGTCTCTTTCGTCTACAATTTGATCAGCTTTAAAAGGCTTAGTATCAAATACAAAGGCACCATCAGCAATTTCAACATTAGGCTTAAATGTTTTTATCTCATAAGTTTGAGTTGTACCATCTTTCATTAACATAGTCATTTTAGCTACCTGTTTTTTTGTTTTATTTACATATAACTTAATTGTATGAAATTTCTTTTTTTCGGGTTTAACAGATGGGAATAAATCAATTACTTGACATACAGTTGTACCAACTTTTTCATCATTGATGTATTTATATTTATAACCAGTTTCGTACAAGGTGAAAATTTTAGAAGGATTTAATTGATCTTCATTTGTAGCATCAAAGTTTTTAATTGTTACTTCGTTAGCATCTTTATTATTTGCCCAAATCGTTTTACCATCGCAAACAATTAAATTACCAGGAATTTCCAATTTAAATTTAGAACCTTTAACCTGAACTTTACCAGTTTGTTTTTCTGTTTGTTTTTTTTCTTTATTTAAAATAGTAAATACATAATCCGAAACTATAGTTTTGTAGGACTTTGTTGTTTTACTCAAATCATCAAGTATGGTTTTTGCTTTAGCATCATGATCTTGAGCAAAAGAATATTGTGTAGTAAAGGCAAGAATAAAAAATATAGAAAAAATGTGTTTCATTATATGTTTGTTTTAAATTCGATGGAGGTATTTCAAGCCCCGTGCCAAATTGGGCTGTAAAAGTAGATAAAAAAGATTGGATGTGTTAACAAATGCTAAAGTAAAAATTGAAAAAAGTTTACTTTTTTTTGAAAAAAACTTGCAGGAACAAAAATAAACCTTAAATTTGCATCCTCAATTCGAAAGAGTTGGTGTTGGTCCGGTAGTTCAGCTGGTTAGAATGCCGCCCTGTCACGGCGGAGGTCGCGGGTTCGAGTCCCGTCCGGACCGCTGAAAAAGTCAAAAAACCTTAAGTATTTTACTTAAGGTTTTTTTTATTTCCAAATATTTATATTGATTTTAATCAAAGATATTTATAACAAAAAATGTAAATTTGTTATCTAAAAAAATCAACTCACATTATGCCTAAAGGAATTTATAAAGTACCCGTTGCGGTTAATGAACCTATAAAAAATTATGCTTCAGGAAGCGCTGAGCGTAAAGAAGTACAAGCTATGTTAAAAGAATTACGTAGCAAAGAACTGGATATCCCAATGTATATTGGAGATAAAGAAGTTCGAAGCGAAAACAAGATTCGTATATCACCACCTCACGATCATAAACATACATTAGGTTATTTCCATAAAAGTGATAAAGCACATGTAACTCAAGCGATTGATGCTGCTTTAGCTGCTAAGGAAAAATGGGCTAACTTAAGTTGGGAACATAGAGCAAGTATCTTTTTAAAAGCAGCAGAATTAATTGCTGGACCTTACCGTTCTAAATTAAATGCAGCTACAATGTTAGGTCAAAGTAAAAATGCATTTCAGGCTGAGATTGACAGTGCGTGTGAAATTATTGACTTCTTAAGATTTAACGTTCAGTATATGACAGAAATATATGCTGATCAACCAATATCTGGACCTGGTGTTTGGAATCGTTTGGAGTGGAGACCTTTAGAAGGATTTATTTATGCTTTAACGCCTTTTAACTTTACGGCAATAGCAGGTAATTTACCAACTAGTTGTGCTATGATGGGTAATGTGGTTGTTTGGAAACCGAGTAATACTCAAGTGTACAGCGCTAACGTATTAATGGAGATTTTTCAAAAAGCGGGTGTTCCGGATGGTGTTATTAATTTAATTTACCCAAGCGGACCAGATGCTGCAGAGGTTGTTTTTAACCACAAAGATTTTGCAGGTATTCATTTTACAGGTAGTACAGAGGTATTTCAAAATATTTGGCAAACTATTGGAAACAATATTCATAAATACAAATCGTATCCACGTATAGTTGGCGAAACTGGCGGAAAGGATTTTATTATGGCTCACAAGTCGGCTGATGTAAATGTATTATCCACAGCTATATCTCGTGGTGCATTCGAATATCAAGGTCAAAAATGTTCAGCTTGTTCAAGAGCTTACATTCCATCTAATATTTGGCCTACAGTAAAAGAATTAGTATTAGCTGATTTAAAATCCATGAAAATGGGTCCAACAGAAGACTTTACTAATTTTATTAATGCTGTAATTGATGAAAAAAGCTTTGATAAATTAGCTAAATACATTGATGCTGCTAAGGCTGATCCAAATGTAGAAGTTATAGCTGGTGGAAATTACGATAAGAGTAAAGGTTATTTTATTGAGCCTACAATTATTGTTGCTAAAGATCCTAAATACGTAACTATGTGCGAAGAATTATTTGGCCCAGTATTAACATTACACGTTTACGATGCAGATAAATTTGAAGATACATTAGCAATAGTTGATTCAACTTCTATTTATGCGTTAACGGGTGCTATCATTGCTCAAGATAGATATGCGATTGAATTAGCAACTAAAAGATTAAATAACGCAGCAGGTAATTTTTACATTAATGATAAATGTACTGGTGCAGTAGTTGGTCAGCAACCCTTTGGTGGTGCTAGAGGTAGCGGAACCAATGATAAAGCTGGTGCTAAAATTAATTTATTACGTTGGGTTTCTCCGCGTACCATTAAAGAAGTATTTACACCTCCTACAGATTATAAATACCCGTTTTTACAAGCAGATTAATAATCTGAGTTTTTAATAATAAGGCTGTCTCAAAAGGACAGCCTTATTATTTTTGTCTCATCAAGCGTAGTCGAGATGTTTTTATTATCAATTAGTTTGTTCTCGAGTAAGCTCGAACTGACACAATCTATAATTTGAGATACAGATTTTTCACTTAATTTTTGATTTTAAAAATTCTAAAGCGATCGCTCTATCATTTGGAATAAGGCCATCGATGATGGCATCTTTTAAAGCATTTTTTAATTCGCCTACTTGTTTGCTTGGAGGTAAATTAAACAGTTCCATAATTTCTTCGCCACTAATGGGTGGTTGCCAGTTACGTACTTTGTCTTTTTCTTCTATCTCTTTTAATTTTGTACGAACAATTTCAAAATTTTGCAAATAGCGTTTTACTTTATTCGGATTTTTAGTTGTAATGTCGGCTTCGCATAATGCCATTAAATCATCCACATCATCACCAGCTTCAAATAAAACACGACGTACTGCACTATCTGTTATTTCAGATTTTGCTAATACAATGGGGCGTAAGTGGAGAAGTACCAGTTTTTGTACATACTTCATTTTTTCATTTAAAGGCAAACGTAAGTTTTCAAAAATCTTTGGCGTCATACGCGCTCCTTTATCTTCGTGTCCGTGAAATGTCCAGCCATGTTCAGGTTCAAAACGTTTAGTTGCAGGTTTCGCAATATCGTGTAAAATAGCAGCCCATCGTAACCATAGGTTGTCACTCTTTTTTGCAACATTATCTAACACTTCAAGCGTATGATAAAAATTGTCTTTATGCGATTTTCCATTAACGGTTTCAACACCATATAATTTAACCATTTCAGGAAAAATAATATGTAACAATCCTGTATCAAATAATAATTTAAACCCAACGGATGGAATAGGAGAGAGGATAATTTTATTTAACTCATCAGTAATGCGTTCCTTCGATACAATATTTATTCTTTCTTTATTATCTGTAATGGCTTGTAACGATTGCTCTTCAATAGTAAATTGTAATTGAGATGAAAAACGAATCGCGCGCATCATTCGTAATGGGTCATCGCTATAAGTAATACCTGGTTCAAGCGGTGTACGAATTATTTTTTGTTCTATATCGCTTATCCCATTAAATGGATCGAGTAACTCTCCAAAATTTGCTTTACTTAAACCTATGGCTAAGGCATTAATAGTAAAATCTCTACGGTTTTGATCATCTGTTAATGTACCATTTTCAACTATAGGTTTACGAGACTGACGATTATAGGACTCTTTTCGAGCCCCAACAAATTCAATTTCTATATCATTTAGTTTAACCTGAGCTGTACCAAAATTTTTAAATACAGATAGATGAGCTTCGTCGCCTAGTTGCTTGTGAACTAACTCTGCTAACTCGATGCCTTTTCCAACTGTAACAACATCAATATCTTTATTAGTTCGGTTTAAAAAAATATCTCGAACAAAACCACCAATCACGTAAGCCTCAACATCAAGCTGATTGGCGCAATCGGAAATGATTTTAAAGAAAGGATGAGATAAATGCTGTTTCACGTACCAAAAGTACTAGAATTTATTACAAAATATAATCTGTTGATAGAAATTTAGATTTTCGTTCTTCTAAAATTTCGGTCATAATTTTTTTATTGAGTTCCATATCTTTTACCGCCACCATTGTACGGATAGAGAATACTCGCAAAGCATCACCTACACTTAATGTGCCTTCGGCCGAATCCTTACGTCCATTAAATGGAAATACATCAGGACTACGTTGGCACTGGCAATTTATATTTACTCTGCAAACTTGATTTACCAATGGATCTATCATTTCGGCTAACTGTGATGAATCTGTACCAAAGATGCTTACCTGCTGTCCAAAGTTAGACTCTACCATATATTGTATGGGTTCCGAAATGTTCTTGAAAGATAAAATTGGCACAACAGGACCAAATTGTTCTTCGTGGAAAATTCGCATTTTATTTGATACGGGGTACATTACAGCAGGATACACAAAAGATTCGTTAGTAGCCCCACCATTTTCATTGATGATTTTTGCACCATTTGCTACAGCATCATCAATTAATTCTTTGATGTATTTTGGCTTTTCTATTTCTGGTAAAGGCGTAATCATTACGTTATCTTCCCAAGGCATACCACATTTTAAAGATTCTAATTTGGCAACGAAGCGTTTATTAAAATCATCAACAATACTTTCGTGAACAAAAATAATTTTTAAAGCCGTGCAACGCTGTCCGTTAAATGATAAACTACCAGATATACACTCGTTTACAGCTAACTCAATATCCGCATCTTTTAATACGATAGCTGGATTTTTTGCTTCTAAGCCCATTACCGAACGTAAGCGATTTGGTTTTGGGTGCGCTTTTTTAAGCACATTTGCAATTTTACTAGAGCCAATAAAAGAAAACACATCAATACCACCTTGCTCCATTAATTTCATGGCAGTGTCTTTGCCATGACCATAAATCACATTAATAACTCCTTTTGGAAAACACTCCTTAAACGCATTAAGTAAAGGATGAATTAATAAGATACCGTGTTTGGCTGGTTTAAAAATAACCACATTCCCCATAATTAATGAAGGAATAAGTAAAGCAAAGGTTTCGTTTAATGGGTAATTGTATGGGCCCATGCATAAAGTAACACCTAATGGACCACGGCGAATTTGCGCATAGATATCATTTTTCTTTTCAATTTTTGAGTTATCTCTATCTAAGTTTTTAAGAGCTTCAATAGTATCAAAAATATATTCTACTGTTCTGTCAAATTCTTTTTCGGAATCTTTATAGGTTTTACCAATTTCCCACATCAGGTAATTTACAACCGATGATTTTTGTTCTTTCATCATTTTTGTAAAACGTAACATGTGTTCAATACGTTTTTTTACAGGCATTGTTGGCCAAACACCACGCCCTAAATCATAGGCTGCTTGCGCTGATTTTAAAGCCTCGAAAGATTCTTTTTCTCCTAATAAAGGATAAGAGCCTAAGCGTTTACGAACAAGGGCGTTGTTTTCCATTGTGTAAACTGGCGAAAAAATATCTTGTACTGGCCCCGTCCATTGTACTAATTCTCCATTTAATAAATATTCTTTTTGATCTAATTGACTTGGAATTGTCATATTAGTTGGAATTGCAGATGCCTCTGTAAATATGTTTTGTATGTTGTTTGATGATTTCATAAAGAATAAACTATTTAACTAAAGATACAATGTTTTAAATGTAAATGCAAAGAGATTGAAAATCATTTAGTTTACCAAAGCTGTAAAAATAAATTATTAGATTATAAATATTTTTAAATAATAATAAAATTCTAAACTAATCCAGAGCGTCTTAATAAAGCTTTAGGGTCAGCATCACGGCCTCTAAAACGTTTGTATAAGATTGATGGATGTTCGCTACCACCAGCTGATAAAATATTTTTATAAAAAGCAGTGGCTACTTCTTTATTAAAAATTCCTTTTTCTTTAAAAGCTTCAAAGGCATCAGCATCAATTACTTCCGCCCACTTATATGAATAATAACCTGATGAATAACCTCCTGGAAAAATATGAGAAAATGAAGTAGAGGTACACGTTTCTGCAACCGATGGCATTAAGTCTGTTTTTGCTGTTACGCTTACTTCAAAATCTTTTACACTTGTAATATCTTTTGGGTTTTGACTATGCCATGCCATATCAAGCGTAGCTAAACCAATTTGGCGTATCGTTGCCAAGCCACTATGAAAGTTCGAAGAGTCAACTATTTTTTGAATATAATCAGCTGGTATTACTTCGCCAGTTTGATAATGTTTAGCAAATAAATCTAAGCACTCTTTTTCGTAGCACCAGTTTTCTAATATTTGAGATGGTAGTTCTACAAAATCCCAGTAAACACTAGTTCCCGACATACTACCATATTGTCCGTTGGCACACATACCGTGTAAAGCATGTCCAAATTCGTGAAACAAAGTTGTTACCTCATCAAAACTTAATAATGAAGGTTTGCTTTCGGTTGGTTTCGTAAAATTACAAACGATCGATACGTGTGGTCTGATGTTTACACCTTTTTCTATTTTTTGATTTTTGAATGAGGTCATCCAAGCACCTTGACGTTTACTAGCACGAGGAAAAAAATCGGCATAAAATACCGCTAAGAAATCGCCTTGCTCATTTTTTACTTCGTAAGTTGTTACGTCTTTATGGTATAAAGGAATATCATTACGCTGTGTAAACGATAAACCATATAATTTTTTTGCCGTTTCAAAAACACCTTCTATTACATTTTCTAACTTAAAGTAGGGGCGCAGTAATTCATCATCAATGGCAAACTTTTCTTTCTTTAATTTTTCGGCATAGAAGGGCATATCCCATTTTTTTAATTCTTCGGGACCACCAGTTGATTTGCTATAAATCATAACTTCTGCTAATTCATGAATAGCAAACTGTAAAGCGTTATCCAATAAATTTTCTAAAAATGCAAACACTTTGGCTGGCGATTCTGCCATACGTTCCTCCAAAACAAAATCGGCATGCGATTTATAGCCTAGTAAATTAGCACGTTCGTAACGCAACACAGCTATTCTTTTTAATACAGCTTGGTTATCAAACTCATTGTTTTTAAATGCTTTAGAGCCGTATGCTTTAAATAATTGTTCTTTTAAATCTCGGTTTTCGGCATACATCATAAAGGGACCATAACTCGGAAAATCCAACGTAAATACCCACGCATGTTCTTTCCCTTTTTCAGTAGCCGTCATTTTAGCAGCTTCTATAATACCTTCGGGTAAACCCGCTAAATCTTTTTCTTTCGTAATAACTAATTCAAAAGCATTACTTTCTTCTAAAACATTTTCACTGTAGGTTAACGATAAATCCGATGCTTCTTTATCAATAGCACGTAAAGTTTCTTTTTGTGTATCGTTTAATTTTGCACCATTACGCACAAAACTCTTGTAGGTTTTCTCAAGTAAAGTTGTTTGTTCTGGATTTAAGGTAAGTGTGCTTTTTGTATTATAAACAACCTCAACACGTTTAAATAAGCCGTCATTTAAAATAATATCGTTAGAGTAGTCGCTTAACTTTGGCGAAATTTCTTTTGCCAGGGCTTGCATTTCCTTTGAGGTTTCGCATGAGTTTAAATTAAAAAAGGCAGAACTTACTTCTTCTAATAATCCACCAACTTTTTCTAAAGCTTCAATGGTGTTTGCAAAAGTGGGAGTTTCAGTATTATTTACAATAGCATCAATTTCGGCTAAACCAAGTTTTATACCTTCTTCAAAAGCGGGTAAATAATGGTCGTTTGTTATTTTATCAAAAGGAAATGTATTAAAAGGTGTGTTGAAGTCGGCTAAAAATGGATTTGATGTCATGTGAGTTTTTTATAGAAAAATAGGATTGATTGTAAGTTACTATTGAATTAGTTTAATTGTTATTCTTTAATAAATTTAGTTTTAGTAAAAGTTCCCTCTTCTGTTTTAATAGAAATAAAATAAACACCAGGTTTAAGTTTTTCGATATTGATTGAATTCGTAGTTGTTTTTTCATTTATTAATTCGCTTCCGATTATATCTGTAACTATCACGTAATTAGTGTTTTGACTAACGCTTGATAAATTAAAATATAAAGTGTTTTTTGCAGGATTTGGAAATACAGTTACTACTTGTTTTGATTGTTTACTTTCGTTTACAGAAGTTAATATTGATAAATTATTTTTGCGAAAAAAACGCCATATTTCATTACTCGCTTTAAAATCCTGATTTGTATTAATTCCACTTAAAGGATAAGGAGATCCAGGCCACGAATGTCCGCCATTAATTACTTTTAAAAGTTCTACCGAGCTACCATTCGTTCCTCCAGTATATACATAATGTTCGGCAGTGCAATTATCGCTTGTGCTAATATTAGGAAAGGCTGTAAACTGTGGAGTAGGGTTGCAGTTGTTTTTTACAACCCATCGTTTTATTAAGGTATCAACATGTAAGCAGGATACAATGCCACCAACACCAGTGTAAGATACCGTTGCATCATTAGTGCCATGAATTTGCATAATAGGCATAGGATGTAAAGGATTGCAATTAACAATATGTGTAGAAATCATTCCGCCTGAAACAGAAGCGATAGCAGCAATTTTGTTGCTTAATAAACAAGCTAAATCGTAACTCATAAAACCACCATTACTTAAACCTGTACTGTAAATTCGATTTTGATTAATGTTGTACTGAGCACTAATCGTTGTAATCATATCTAACGTAAAATTAACATCAACAGAAGCTGAAGCTACAGTTCCAAAGTTTGCCCATCCTGTATTTCCACTTGTTGAAAGCCCTTGTGGATGTACGATGATGAAATTGGCTGTGTCTGCAATTGGTCTAAAATCGCCATAAAATTCTTGCTGTGTATTATTAGAAGTGTAACCATGAAAATTAAATACTAATGGAGTTGGATTTAACGAATTGTATATGGCAGGAACATAAACTTTGTAAGTTCTGGCAATGCCTCCACTTGTAATGGTATATGAAATATCGGTTTGTGCAATTGAAAAAAAAGAAATTAAAATAATTGAAAAGATGAGTACATGTTTTTTCATAGAAAGGGATTTAATTATAAAGCTAATTTAATTAATTATTCTGTAATTATTTAGTAATGAATTAACTTCTATTATTAGGTTAAAAATAGTACATTCGTTCTCTTAAAACCGAACGTATTATGGCAAAATTAATAAAACAAGATGCCCTTGATTACCACTCTCAAGGTCGCCCCGGAAAAATAGAAGTAATTCCCACTAAACCATATAGCACGCAACGTGATTTAACTTTAGCTTATTCACCAGGTGTTGCAGAACCTTGTTTAGAAATTGAAAATAACCCAGAAGATGCTTATAAATATACCGCCAAAGGAAATTTAGTAGCTGTTATTTCAAACGGTACAGCCGTTTTAGGTTTAGGAGATATAGGCGCTTTGGCATCTAAACCAGTAATGGAAGGTAAAGGTTTACTCTTTAAAATTTTTGCTGATATTGATGTATTTGATATTGAAGTTGACACAAAAAATATTGATGAATTTGTAAATACGGTGAAAAATATTGCCGTAACTTTTGGAGGTATTAATTTAGAAGATATAAAAGCACCCGAGTGTTTTGAAATTGAACGCCGCTTAAAAGAAGAATTAAGTATTCCGTTAATGCATGATGATCAGCATGGTACGGCAATTATTTCAAGTGCTGGTTTATTAAATGCGGTTGAAATTTCAGGTAAAAAAATGGGCGATGTTAAAGTTGTAATTAACGGAGCTGGAGCATCTGCGAACTCGTGTGCAAAAATGTACATAGCTGTTGGTGTAAAAAAAGAAAACATTTTAATGCTGGATAGTAAAGGTGTTATTAATAAAAATAGAACCGATTTAGATCAGTACAAAACATTTTTTGCTTCGGATAATACTAAAGTAAATACCTTAATTGAAGCCATTAAAGGTGCAGATGTATTTGTTGGTTTATCTAAAGGAAATGTTTTAACGCAAGATATGGTTCGTTCGATGGCACCAAATTGCATCGTGTTTGCGTTAGCTAATCCAACTCCCGAAATCCCTTACGAAGATGCTATTGCTGCTCGCCCCGATATTATTGTGGCTACAGGACGAAGTGATCATCCTAACCAGGTTAATAATGTATTAGGATTTCCATTTATTTTTAGAGGTGCTTTAGATGTTAGAGCAACAACTATTAATGAGGAAATGAAATTGGCAGCGGCTTTAGCAATTGCTTCTTTAGCAAAAGAAAGTGTGCCAGATTATGTGAATTTGGCTTATGGAAGTTCTAATTTAAGTTTTGGTAAAGATTACATTATCCCTAAACCTATTGATAACCGTTTAATTTCTGTTGTGAGTTCGGCAGTTGCCAAAGCAGCTATTGATAGCGGTGTGGCAAAACATAAAATAACTGACTGGGAAGCATACCGAACCGAATTAGATAACCGTTTAGGTAAGGATAATAAATTAATGCGAAGCCTTGCTAATAAAGCAAAATCAAATCCTAAACGTGTGGTGTTTACAGAGGCTGATACATATAAAATTTTAAAAGCAGCTCAGTTAGCAAAAGACGAAGGTATTGCTAAACCAATTTTATTAGGAAATAAAGAGCGTATTTTAGAATTAATGACTGAGCATCAAATTGATATGGGGGATACACCTATTATTGATGCTTGGTTGCCAGAGGAAGAAGCACGCAGAATTGAATTTGGAGATATACTTTGGAAAAAACACCAACGTAAAGGTTTAACGCAGTACGACTCTCGTAAGTTAATGCGCGATAGAAATTACTTTGGTAGTATGATGGTGGAAACTGGTTTAGCGGATGCTATGATTTCGGGTTTAACTCGAAAATATGGCGCACCTATCAGACCAGCATTACAAGTTATTGGTACACAAGAAGGAGTTAGCCGAGTAGCAGGGTTATATATGATGGTTACTAAAAAAGGCCCGTACTTTTTTGCAGATACCACTATGACGGAAAACCCTACCGCACAACAGTTGGCAGATATTGCTGTATTAACGGCTAATACCATTAAACAATATAATATTACGCCTCGTATAGCGATGTTGTCATACACTAACTTTGGATCGGCCGATGGTGAGACTCCTAAAAAAATGCAGGAAGCCACTAAAATTTTACATAAAAATTACCCAGGTTTAGTAGTGGATGGAGATATACAAGCGAACTTTGCCGTTAATAAAGAATTATTAAATGAGCAGTTTCCGTTTAGTACTTTAGTGGATAAAGATGTGAATACCTTTATTTTTCCGAACCTAGCAGCTGGTAATATTGCGTATAAATTATTGCAAGAACTTGGTGGAGCTGAAGCTATTGGACCTGTATTAATGGGATTAAAAAAACCAGTACACATTTTACAATTAGGAAGCTCTGTGCGCGAAATTGTGAATATGATTACCATTGCGGTTATTGATGCCCAAAACAAAAAGTAGTTTTAGTTTTTAATATAATAAACACGTTAGCTTTTTTTAATTGAAAATGGTTAACGTGTTTTTTTGTTTTTAATATGATAATAAATTTTCCAAATAGTAATTTACCCTCAGTTGAAATAAAAGTTATTTCAAGATTCAAAAAAGGTCTTATTAATTATCTGGAAGTTGAATTGCCTTACACTTTGTCTTTTTATAATTACAAAAAAAGTATGTATGAAGAAAAATCTAAAGTTATTATAATAGCTACAGGGGTTAAAAAATTTTTATCTTTTGAATTTTTTAAGAATTTTGAAATTTATATTATATCAATTGAGGATAATTTTATTTTAGATATAGCAGAATTAGAGTCTTACATATAAAACCATTCTCTAACAATAAATAAAAATGCTTAAATTCGCGCTATGGAAAGTGTACGTCAGAGTAAAGTAGCCAAATTATTACAAAAGGAATTAGCCGAAATTTTTAGAGCTAATGCTAAAACTATGTTTAATAACGGGTTTATTACGGTTACTGTTGTGCGTATAAGTTCCGATTTAAGTTCAGCCAAAGTGTACTTAAGTATTATGGCAACACAGGATGTAGATGCTTTGTTTGCGTCTATTAAAGATCAAAAAGTACATATTCGTAAAATATTAGGTTTTGCTATTGGTAAGCAAGTACGTGTTATTCCTGAGCTTTCTTTTTTTATTGATGATTCGTACGATTATGCCGAAAAAATTAATGAAATTTTAAATCGCCCTATTTAATTTGAATTTATCGTTATTTATAGCAAAGCGATATTTGGTTTCTAAAAAATCAAACAATGCTATTAATATCATTTCGTGGATTAGCATAGTTGCTATTGCCATTACCACCGCCGCACTTATTATTATTTTATCGGCTATGAATGGCTTAACGGCCGTGGTTCAGGATTTGTATCAGGCTATGGAACCCGAATTAAAAATTACGGCTCTTAATTCTAAATACATTAAAAACACCGATGCTATTTTAAGTAAAATTAAAGCAACGCCAGGTATTAAAACCATTTCCTATTCTATTGAAGAAAATGCTCTTATCAAATTAGAGGATAAACAAGCCGTTATTACCGTTAAGGGAGTTGATGAGCAATTTAAAACCCTTACTCATTTTGATACTTTAGTAGAAGAGGGGAGTTATAAATTAAAATATAACGAGCAAAACTTTGGTGTGTTTGGTAAAGGCGTGGTTTATAAATTAGATATTAATATTAATGATTTTATAAGTCCAATTTCTATTTATGCCCCAAAGCGTGGTAAAACAGAAGGCATCAATCCTGAAGATGCCTTTAATAAATTAACGGTGAGTCCAGCAGGAGTATTTACGATTAATGATGATTTTGATTTTAAGTATGTGTTAGTTGATTTACTAGCAGCACAAAATTTATTTGATTGCCCTAATGAATTTACAACTATCGAATTAGGTTTAGTTGATGGAACTCAAGTTTTTGAAATTCAGGAAGTTTTGCAAAATACTTTAGGCGAAAATTACAGCATCAAAACGCGTTATCAAGCAAACGATGTCTTGTTTAAAACACTTGAAACCGAAAAATTATGGACGTTTTTAATCCTTGCTTTTATTTTAATTATTGCCACCTTTAATATTATTGGAGCCTTAACAATGTTAATTATCGAAAAGAAAAAAGACATTAAAACACTTTATAGTATGGGTGCCGATAAGCGATTGGTACAACATATTTTTATGGTAGAGGGATTATTGATAACTGGAGTAGGGGCTATTGCCGGATTAATTATTGGTTTTGCTATTTGTTTGGCTCAGCAAAAATTTCATTTTGTAACCTTTGATGAAAAATACGTGATTCCGTATTATCCAATTAAAATGATGGTGAAAGATTTTATTTGGATTATTACTTTGGTAATGGGAATAGGAACTATTGCCGCTATTTATCCAATTCGTGTTTTTACAAAAAACGATTTAATTAATTCGAAAGATTAATTTTTAGAATAGAACGCTGATTTCGCAGATATTTATATGATTAAAGTGATTTTTGAGAATAGATCCTTTTTAATCTTAAGCAATCCTATTAATCTGCGTTCAATGTTTGTTATGCTAACTTTCTAAACACCGCAGGGTTTAAAACATTTTCACAAAAGTTATTTTGTAGTTGCCTGTTCCTATATATTTAATGCTTATAGATGGCAACAACAAAAAACAAATTTCGCGAAAAACCGATTGAAGAGTCTGTAATTACAGAAACCTCAAATCCAAATAATGATATTGAAGAAAAAATAACTTCCTCATCAAAAAATAAAACTAAATCAGCTAAACCTGATAAAAAAAGTGAAACCAAAGCAACTGAAAACGCTAATAAAATTAGTCTTTTACAACGTTGGAATAAAACTCTAGAGATTTATAATAATGAACGTACTCAAAAAATAATTGGGTTATTATTAATTTTAGCAGGAGTGTATCTATGCATCGCATTGGTTTCATATATTTTTACATGGGATAAAGATCAGGATAAAGTTCTGGGGCCTTTATCTGAATTATTTGCAATTGAAACCAAAGTTTACAATTGGTTAGGAAAGTTTGGAGCCTTAGTTTCGCATTTATTTATGTATAAATGGTTTGGTGTTTCGTCATTTATTTTAGTACCAGTGTTTGTTGTTTATGGCGTTCAAAAATTATTGATTAAACAAATTACTAAGCCATCATCGTTTAATGCTAAATGGTTATTTGTAATGGTGTGGGCTAGTTTAACTTTAGCATTCTTTTTTCACGATAAATTATTTTATTTAGGTGGCGGTTATGGTTATGTATTAAATCAGCAAATTTCTAATTATGTTGGTAACATTGGCACGTTAGCCATATTAGCATTTACAATGTTGGGCTTTTTAGTGTTAAGTATCAACTTAAATTTTAATGTTAAAAAAGATGTAATTCCTAATTTAGATGATGAACACATTATTGAAAACGAATTAAATCCGAATCAAAATACCATTAACCCAAATGCATCTACGGTTTATGATACAACTCAAGAACCTGTTTTAAGTAAAGACGAAGAAACGGAGTTACTAAATTTTGAAGTTATATCAAGTAAAGATGAACCTTTAGCAGAAGCTGTTCCGCTTACTGATACTATTCCGTTAGATATTACACCCTCACCTGTTCAGGAAAATAAAGATTTACAGTTTGAAATTAATAATCCATCGACCGATGAAATTATTACGGAACCGGCTTTTGTTAAAGAAGAACCAAAAGGTGATACCATTACTTTAGATGATGAATTAAAAGCTTCGCAATTAGTAGAGCGTTTTGGGCAATATGATCCAACGTTGGATTTAGGAGAATATAAATTTCCGAGTTCAGATTTATTAATTGATTATGGTACAGGCAATGCCAAAGTAAGTAACGAAGAGTTAAATGCTAATAAAGATAGAATTGTTAGTACACTTAAAAATTACGGAATTGAAATTGATAAAATATCTGCAACGGTAGGGCCAACTGTTACCTTATATGAAATTGTTCCAGCAGCTGGTGTGCGTATTTCTAAAATTAAAAATTTAGAAGATGATATTGCTTTAAGTTTAGCTGCTCTTGGTATTCGCATTATTGCGCCTATTCCAGGTCGTGGAACCATTGGTATTGAAGTGCCAAACCAAACACCTGAAATTGTACCAATGCGAAATATTATTGCATCCGAAAAATTTCAGAACACCACACACGACTTACCAATCGCTTTAGGTAAATTAATTAATAACGAAATTTTTATTGCCGATTTAGCTAAGATGCCCCATTTATTAATGGCAGGAGCTACAGGTCAAGGGAAATCAGTTGGTTTAAATGCCGTGTTGGTTTCCTTATTATATAAAAAGCATCCAGCACAAATTAAATTTGTGTTAGTTGATCCTAAAAAAGTAGAGTTAACACTATTCAATAAAATTGAGCGTCATTTTTTAGCTAAACTTCCAAACTCCGAAGATGCTATTATTACTGATAACACTAAGGTTGTACATACTTTAAATAGTTTGTGTATAGAAATGGATAACCGTTATGCGTTATTACAAGATGCGCAAGTGCGAAACATTAAAGAGTATAATATTAAGTTTATCAATCGTAAATTAAACCCGAACGAAGGTCATAAATATTTACCATACATTGTTTTGGTTGTGGATGAGTTTGCCGATTTAATTATGACAGCCGGCAAAGAAGTAGAAACACCGATTGCTCGTTTAGCACAGTTAGCACGAGCTATTGGTATCCATTTAATTATTGCTACACAGCGTCCATCGGTTAATATTATTACAGGAACAATTAAAGCCAATTTCCCGGCGCGTATTGCTTTCCGTGTTACAAGTAAAATTGATAGCCGTACTATTTTAGATTCGGGTGGGGCAGAGCAGTTAATAGGACGAGGAGATATGTTGTTAAGTACGGGTAATGATTTAATACGTATACAATGTGCTTTTGTTGATACACCTGAAGCAGAAAAAATAACAGAATTTATTGGTTCGCAACGTGCTTATCCATCAGCCTTTTTATTACCCGAATATGTAGGCGAAGATGGATCGAGTGGAAAAGAGGAAGTTGATTTAAGTGAGCGTGATAAAATGTTTGACGAAGCTGCAAAATTAGTGGTGCAATTTCAACAAGGTTCCGCTTCGTTTTTACAACGTAAATTAAAATTAGGTTATAACCGTGCAGGTCGTATTGTTGATCAGTTAGAAGCCGCTGGAATTATTGGCCCATTTGAAGGTTCTAAAGCCCGTGAAGTACGTTGCAAAACAATGGAAGATTTGCATGAGATATTAAATAGATTGTAATAGATAAAATGAAATTTTTATTATATATTTTATTGGTGTTTTTTAGTTCGAAGTTAATTTCACAAGATGAATTTATTGAGCGTTATGATAATAAAATAACTGATTTTAGTTTAAAAATTAAAACGGTTACAAAAGATACACTAACTTATAAATCATTTGGCAAACTAAAAAAAATAGCGACCAAAGATATTTATTGTTATCGATACAAAGGAGACTATTGGCTTTATCCGGATTCGTTTTACAATAAATATGGTAGAGTTACCAATGGACATTTAGAATTAACATACAGGCGACCCGAAGTAATTTTAAGAAAATTTTATTTTGGAAAAGATGTGAAGAAAATTAAAAAACTACCCGATTATAAAGTCGTGTTTCATTTAGATTCTAATAAAACTAAAACCTTAAAAGATTATAGGCAAATTACGTTTAGTGTGATTGGAGATAGTTTACATGGAGTTTTTATCTGTAATTTATATAAAATTATGTTGGATACATTAGTGATAAAAGCAGAATATGGTTACGACGGAAAAACAAAATATTGGAAAATTCCCTTTAATAAAATAAGTTACATTTTTTTTCAGACAGATGCGCAAAAAGCCCTGAAAATAACATCAGGTATAATTTTTGGTGCCTTAAGCATGGGTATTCATGCTCCTGGTATAATTCCATCTATAAATATTAACAACAAAATGGATATGAACTCATCCAAAAATTATGAGTTTATAAAGCGCGAAAAAATTGATTGGTAATTAATGAAATTTCTTTTTTGCTAGTGGAATTAAGCAAATAAAACCTAAAATAAAAAAAGCAATCAGTGCTAAAATTGATGGTCTCATACCGCCCATTATTTGACTAATAATACCAAATGATACTGTTCCTAATATCATTCCTAGTTTTTCCATTACATCGTAAAAGCTAAAAAAGCTAGCACTATCATCAGTTTCTGGTAAAAATTTACTGTAAGTACTGCGCGATAAAGCTTGTATACCGCCCATTACCAATCCAACTAAAAAGGCAACGATGTAAAAATGAGCAGGAGTTTTTACAATCAGATAGGTAAAGCAACAAATGAAAATCCAAATTAAAATAGATACCATTAAGGATTTAATATTTCCAATAATGGTAGATAATTTTGAAAATAAAAAAGAACCGGCTATACCAACAAATTGTATAATTAAAATACTTACAATTAACGACGTAGTTTTCGCTTTTTCGTTTTCCCAAGCTATTTCGTTACGAGCAAATAACACAGCTACAACCATAATGGTTTGCACACCCATATTATAAAAAAAGTAACCTGATAAAAATTGCTTTAAATCGCCCATCGTTTTTATTTGACCAAACACATTTTTTAATTCTATAAATCCTTTAGAGAACAATCCTTTTTCTTTTGCCCCTGTGTGCTCATCGTGGTTTTTATTTGGTAAACGTTTAAACGTAATTTGTGCAAAACCCATCCACCAAAAACCAACTAATAAAAATGAATAGCGAGTATATTCCTTCCCGATTCCCATAATTATAGCTAAGCAAATAATTAATAATAATGAGCTACCAAAATAGCCTAAAGCAAAGCCTCGCGCACTTACCTTATCTTGGTTTTCCTCTGAAGCAATTTCGGGTAAATAGGAATTGTAATATACCAAACTGCCCCAAAAACCAATAGTTGCGGTAATAAATGGAATAAAACTTAACTCTAAATGATTTTTTGAAAAGAAAAATAATCCCATACAAGAAATAGAGCCTAAGTAGCAAAAAAATTGAAGGAAACGTTTTTTGTTTCCTAAAAAGTCAGCAATACCACTTAATACAGGCGATATTAGTACTACGATAGATAAAGCAAACGCATACACAAATGAATAGATGTTTTGATTCTCGAATTGCATTCCCATAAATGTTACGGTATGGCTAATAATTTCGCCAGCTTCGTTTTTAGTAGCAGTAACTGCATCATAAAAATTGGGAAAAATTGCAGATGTAATAACCAAAGGAAAAACAGAGTTGGCCCAATCATAAAACGTCCAAGCTTTAATTAATTGTGCGTTATCTTTTTCAATTAAATTCATTTCTACTGTTATATTTATGGTTAATTAGCTTTTATAATCTCAAATTCTACACGTCGGTTTTTTTGTTTACCGTCCTCGGTTTCATTACTAGCAATAGGAAATTTATCGCCAAATCCTTTAAAATACATTTTATTTTGAACACCTTTTTTAATAAGGTATTCAAATACCTCACGGGAGCGTTGCTCAGATAATTTTTGATTTTTATGTTTTGTACCTTGGTTGTCAGAATGCCCATTTATTTGTACCTCCATGTGTGGATTACGCATTAAATATTGAGCTAGTTTATTTAATTCTGCATAAGATTCTGGTAATAAATAATAGCGTGCATTTTCGAAGAAAATATTTTTTAAAGCAATTTTTTCACCAACTTTTACGTCACGTTTAACTTCTAAAACAGAGTCTTCTTCATTTACCGAAAAGGAACCAACAATTTCAACTTTTACTTTTTCAACGGGTTCTTTAAATTTAATAAGTGATACATCATCGATAAAATAATAGGCTTCCTTAAATCCAAACTTAAATTTATTAAGCCTAACCATATCCTTAGATACTTTAGGATGAAAATTACCAATGGTTAAATATTTTTCGCCTCCATCAGCTAAATATTTCCCCGATACTTTAAACCATTTATAACCATTTATAAAACTACTTCCTTTTTTACTAATGGTATCTATTAGTGCTGTTTTAACAACATCGCCCTGACTTTTATAACCAAGTTTAGTAAATAATGCGCCAAACGATTTTAAACTCACATTACTCCAATAAGCAAATCTTACATACATTTCAAAATCGTAGGTTGTTCCTCTATGTAATTGTTCTGCAAATTTAACCTGAACAAATTCCTTATATTTTTTTTGGTAACGTAATCCGGCGTAGCAAGTACCGGTTCTTCCGCCTTTTTCTTTAGTTGTATCATTACTTAAAGTTTCTTGATAGTAATCTACACTGGCAATTTGAGTCCAGGGAATAGCATTTTTAATATTTCCCGATTTTTTACGATAATTTTCAAAGCTTCCATTAGGTACAATATTTTTTTGAATTTCAACTGGTTCTTGGGCAAAACAAGCATTTGAAACTAAAATAAGTATATAAGTGGCTAAAAATCGCATAATATTGTAAGCAACAAAATTAAATTTTAACATTAAAACACAAATATTTGTTATGAACATTTGTTATAATAAAAAAAAGCGTATATTTGCAATCCAAATTCAAAACAGATTAAAATTAAAATAGAATGGCAAATCATAAGTCGGCAATAAAAAGAATTAGATCAAATGACGCAAAACGTTTATCAAATCGTTACTATGCGAAAACTACTCGTAATGCAGTAAAAAAATTACGCACTACAGATAGTAAAACAGAAGCAACAGCTTTATTACCAAAGGTAGTGGCAATGTTAGATAAATTAGCAAAGAAAAATGTTATTCATAAAAACAAAGCTTCTAACTTAAAATCTAAATTAGCTAAGAAGGTTTACGCATTAGCAAAATAGTAAATTTGTATTTATTTTGAAAAATCTCACATAATTGTGAGATTTTTTTATTTTATCTCATTTATTATTATGCTTTAACTAATATTTTTATAATTTTGTCGAACAATAATTAAACTTTTCAAAAACAGATATGACTACTAACACTTTAAAAAATTTAACATTAGCAGTAGGTGCTTCAGCTATTTTAGTTGGATGTAACGGACTTGGTAAAATGATTAAAAAAGAAAAAACTATTACTTATGATGTAAAACCAAATCCTTTAGAGATGCACGGTGACAGTATAAGATTTACAATTTCTGGAAAATACCCTGCAAAAGTGTTTGCTAAAAAAGCAACAGTTACTGCAACTCCAGTTATTAAATATAACGGTGGTGAAAAATCATTAAAACCAGTTGTTTTAGTTGGTGATAAAGCTACAGGTAGTGGTCAAAAAATAAGTTATGATAAAGGTGGTTCTTTTAACTATACATCTGAGCCAGTTGCTTATGATGCTGCCATGAAAGTTGCTACATTAGAGTTAAAAGCTCAAGGTGCAGTAAAAAGCAAAACTAAAGATTTTACGCCAGTAAAATTAGCAGATGGAACTGTTGTTACGCCTTTGTTAGTTCGTAATGATGAAAAAGCAATTTATGCTAAAGATGCATTTGTAAAAACACAGCCAGCTAATCAAACAGCAAATATTTATTATTTAGTAAATAAATCCGACGTTCGTTCTTCTGAATTAAAAACTGACGAAGTAAAAAACGTAAACGATTTTATTATTAAAAATGCCTCTAATCCTTGGTATGAATTTAAAGATATTAGCGTATCGGCTTATGCATCACCAGATGGAGAAATGAGCCTAAACGAAAATTTAGCTAAAGATCGTGCAAAGTCTGGTTCTAAAGCTATTATGACTGAGTTCCGTAAAAATAAAGATAAGTCTTTATCTTTTGGTAAGGAAGAAGCATCTTATAAAACTCAAACAACAGCTGAAGACTGGGATGGTTTCAAATCTTTAATGGAGGCATCTTCTATTGCTGACAAAGATTTAATTTTACGTGTATTAACTATGTATACCGATGGTGAGCAACGTGAAAAAGAAATAAAAAATTTATCAAAAACTTACACTGAAGTTTCTGAGAAAATTTTACCAAAATTACGTCGTTCAGTAATTACTTTAAACGTAGATAAAAAATCTCGTACTGATGAGCAAATTACAAAATTATCTACTTCTGCACCTGATAGTTTATCTGTTGAAGAGATGTTGTATGCTGCTACATTATCTAATGATGTAAATAGTAAAGTTGCTATTTATCAAGCAGCAGAGCGTAAATACGCTAGCGATTGGAGAACTTCAAATAACTTAGGCGCAGCATTATTAACTCAAAACAAAGTAACTGAAGCATCTGATGCATTTAACCGAGCTGAGAAAACAGCGAATGGTAATACAATTGTTATGAATAACTTAGGTATTATTGCTTCTAAAGCAGGCGACCGTAAAAAAGCTATGGAATTATATGACAAAGCTAGCGGTGCAGGAAAAGAAGTATCTTATAACAAAGGTATTTTAAGTGTACGTAATGGTCAGTATGGCGAAGCGGTTGGAAACTTTGGTGAATACAAAGGATTTAACAAAGCATTAGCTGAATTATTAAGTGGTAATACAGGTGCAGTTGCATCTACAATTAGCGATAGCAATGAAAAAGATATGGCTTTATCATTTTATTTAAAAGCTGTTGCTGCTGCTCGTGCTAGTAATACTGCTGATGTTATTACTAATTTAAAATCTGCAATTGAAAAAGACGGTTCATTAAAAGCTATGGCTAAAGATGACGCTGAATTTATTAAATTACGTGAGAATGCTGATTTCAAAGCAATCGCTAACTAATTAGTAAAATAATATTTCTATAAAAAAAACTCTCTGAAAATTCAGAGAGTTTTTTTTTGAGTAAAATTTGGTGAAATTTTACTTTGATTATATTACTTTTTAATTCGCTCAATACTATGATTATAGAACAATGAGTTGAAATTTACTTAGTGTGATAAGCCATATTAAGAATGGGTTTTTAGAACGGAATCATATTTAGGTGAAAAATAAAGAAGCCATCAATTATATTGATGGCTTCTTTATTAAAAATATAGTTTATAAAAACTACGCTGGAGTTACTGTAGATAATACAGCATTCATATTTCTAACAGCTTCAGCAGATTTTGCAAATAATGCTTTTTCTTCGTCGTTTAAGTTGAAATCAACAATTTTTTCCCAACCTGTTTTGCCAACGATTACTGGAACACCGATACAAATATCTTTTTGTCCATATTCGCCCTCTAATTGAACGCAACAAGTAAATAATTTTTTCTGATCGTTAATGATACTATCAACTAAAGATGCTACTGATGCACCAGGAGCGTACCAAGCAGATGTGCCTAGCATACCAGTTAATGTTGCGCCACCAACCATCGTATCAGCAGCAACTTTTTTCAAAGTATCAGCATCTAACATTTGTGAAGCAGGAACGCCATTATAAGTAGCTAAACGAGTTAAAGGAATCATTGTTGTATCTCCGTGTCCACCAATTACATAACCTTGTACGTCAGAAGCGGGAACATTTAATGCTTGAGATAAATAACATTTAAAACGGGCACTATCTAAAATACCACCCATACCAATAATACGGTTTTTAGCTAATTTACTTTCTTTTAATGCTAAGTAGGTCATTGTATCCATTGGATTAGATACAACGATGATAATTGCATTTGGAGAGTGTTTTAAAACATTTTCTGTTACTGTTTTAACAATTCCTGCGTTAATTCCAATTAACTCTTCGCGAGTCATACCTGGTTTACGAGGAATACCAGATGTAATTACAACTACTTCAGACCCTGCTGTTTTAGCATAATCATTAGTACTACCACTAATACGAGTGTTAAAACCGTTTAATGTTGCTGTCTGCATTAAATCTAATGCTTTTCCTTCTGCGAAATTTTCTTTAATGTCAAGAATTACTACTTCGCTTGCGATACCTCTTACTGCAATATACTCTGCACAAGATGCGCCTACATTACCTGCGCCAATTACTGATACTTTGCTCATTTGTTTATTGATTTTAGATTATTGATTATATATTTAATTTTTATTTTTTGTTAGTTTGAGCTCTCCCGATAAATATCGACATTAGAATGTTTAAAAACTTCCCAATCGACTCCGCTCAGGGCAACAAGTTTTATAATATTTATTAAGCGTCAATTTTCGCGTACTTCGCATTTTGTTCAATGAATTCTCTACGAGGAGGAACTTCATCACCCATTAACATCGAAAAAACACGGTCAGCCTCAGCAGCGCTATCAATGTTTACTTGGCGTAACGTTCTGCGTTCTGGATCTAACGTTGTATCCCATAATTGTTCAGCATTCATCTCTCCTAAACCTTTATAACGTTGCACGTTTACGCTATCTGTTTTTTCGCCACCAATTTCTTTAATAGCTATAGCACGCTCTTCTTCATTCCAGCAATATCTAAATTCTTTACCTTTTTTAACTTGATATAACGGAGGAGCAGCAATATAAACGTGTCCTTTTTCAACTAACTCTTTCATATGACGGAAAAAGAATGTTAAAATTAGTGTAGTAATATGCGACCCATCAACATCGGCATCACACATAATCACAATTTTATGGTAACGTAATTTTTCCATATTTAATGCACGGTCATCTTCCTTAGTTCCACGGAAAACGCCTAATGCTGTAAATATATTTTTAATCTCTTCGTTTTCGTAGATTTTATATTCTAACGCTTTTTCAACATTTAAAATTTTACCTCGTAAAGGTAATATTGCTTGGTTATCACGGTTACGACCTTGTTTAGCTGTTCCACCTGCCGAGTCACCCTCAACTAAAAATAACTCACAAGCATACGGATCTTTGTTTGCACAATCGGCTAATTTACCAGGCAAACCAGAGCCCGACATTACACTTTTACGTTGAACCATTTCACGAGCCTTGCGAGCCGCGTGACGAGCCGTAGCAGCTAGTACTACTTTATCTACAATTAATTTAGCTTGCTTAGGATTTTCTTCTAAATAATAACCTAAAGCTTCACTAATAGCTTGATCAACAGCACCCGTTACTTCGCTATTTCCTAATTTAGTTTTTGTCTGTCCTTCAAATTGTGGTTCCTGCACTTTAACTGAAACTACAGCTGTTAAACCCTCACGGAAATCATCACCACTAATTTCAAATTTGACGTTTTTAAACATACCATTTTTTTCGGCATAGTTTTTTAAAGTACGTGTTAAACCTCTACGGAAACCAGCTAAGTGAGTTCCACCTTCGTGTGTGTTAATATTATTTACATAACTCTGAATACTTTCGCTGTAAGAGTGATTGTACAACATTGCTACTTCAACCGGAATCCCATTTTTTTCGCCTTCGATGTGAATGACATCATCCATTAATTTTTCTTTACCACCATCAATGTATTGAACGAATTCTTTTAATCCGCCATCACTATGAAACGTTTCTGTATAATTAGTCCCATCTTCGTTTTTATGACGCTCGTCTTCTAATATAATGGTGATACCTTTATTTAAAAACGCTAACTCACGCATACGATTTGCCAACGTTGCATAAATATAAACTCCTTCAGTAAAAATACTTAAATCGGGTGTAAAAGTTACTGTAGTTCCTCTATCTGTTGTATCGCCAACAACTTTAGCAGGATACTGAGGAATACCTTTACGGAATTCCTGCATAGTAATTTTACCATCGCGGTGAACTTCAGCAATTAATGGATCAGATAAGGCATTAACACAACTTACACCAACACCATGTAAACCACCAGATACTTTGTAAGTATCTTTGTCAAATTTACCTCCAGCGTGTAATACCGTCATTACAACCTCTAAGGCACTTACGCCTAGTTTTGGATGTATGCCTGTAGGAATACCACGACCATCATCTTTAACACGAATAGAGTTGTTTTCTAAAATAGTAACTTTAATATCTTTACAGTGACCAGCTAATGCCTCATCAATAGAGTTATCTACAACCTCATAAACTAAATGATGTAAACCTTTAACGCCTATATCGCCAATGTACATCGCAGGTCTCTTTCTAACAGCTTCTAATCCTTCTAAAACTTGAATATTATCGGCACCATAATTTGCTTTATCAATAGCAGTATTTTCTTCCATATATGTAGTTTGTTGTATTTTTAATTTAATCCTTAAATATACTGATTTTATTAGGCTTTTGCTTAGTTTGAAGCGTAGAATTTACTAACACTTGTTAACAATAATTTTATATAAAAAGTGGAAAATTTTAGTCTTTTTTTTGCTTTTTTAGGTAATATATATTTAACAAATTAACTCGGAACAATTAGTACTTTTGCTACCCTAAAAACCAATTTTTATGCAAGATATTTTTTCGACTGAAGCCTTATTAAGTTTAATACCATTAACCTTAATGGAAATTTTATTAGGGATAGATAATGTAATTTTTGTTTCAATCGTTTTAAGTCGGTTAGATAAAGCTGATACTAAAAAAGCCAGCTTAATTTGGATGATAACAGGTATTGCTATGCGTATGGTATTTTTATTTACGCTAGGCTACTTGCTTAAAGGAGCACACGAATTGTTTCATATATTTTCGCACCCCGTAACTTTAAAAGATTTAATTATGATAGGTGGTGGTTTATTTTTATTAGTAAACTCTACACTCGAAATACATAATAAACTTGAGGGCGAAGACCCAGATGAAGCATTAAATAACGACAAGAAAAAACCCACAAATTTTAAATCTATTATTATACAGATGATAATGATTGATATGATTTTTAGTGTAGATGGTATTATTACAGCTATTGGAATGGCTAATAATATTACAATTATGATTATTGCCGTGGCGATAAGTATGTTTATTATGTTTTATTTTGCTCCAAAAATTTCCGCCTTTATACACAAACACCCAACATTTAAAATATTAGCCTTATCATTTTTAGTATTGATAGCTGTATTATTATTAATAGAAGGTGTGCATATTGATGAAGTAGAAGTACCTAAGGGATACATTTACTTTGCAATGGCATTTTCGTTTAGTGTGGAGTTATTAAATTTAAAACTACGCAAAACACACAAGCCTGTTGAGCTACGTTCACCAACAATGAAAGAAGAAGAGAGTAAATTGTTGTAAGGTTTTTTGTAGTTACACCAGCTTTTTTAAATAAAAGTTAATCATTTTATTTTAGTAATTAGTTTTTTAGGTATTTCAAAAAAATCATCTTTTATTTTTTGAGGAATAATCTCTACGGCATTTTTATTGCAATTATATTCTCCAATTGTAAAATTTCGAATAAGAGGGATAGAATGAGATAGCATTATAAATTTCCCTAAGTGCTCAGATTTATAATTAGTAAACATTTTATAATCTATTGAATATTTTTTGTTAAAATAAAAATATTCAATAGAACTCGCTAGAATAAAGACATATTCGTCATATTTTATACTATTTGTGTTACTTGTATTATTATTTTTATCCGATATAGTTGCACTTTTTCTATAATGGTATTTTTTAAGAATCGCTTCGCTTTCAACTCCAGCATCTATAATAAATAATGTGTCATTGTTTAAATACTTTTCGTAAATTTTATTTGTAGAACTTTTATATAAAATCCATTCTTTTTTTAGACCATTTCCTGTCACAAAATAATCACCATTTTTTATATAAAAAATTTCATTTGTTCCTAAACCAATTAATAAAGAACTATCTCTTATATGTGTCTTATTATGTTGGTAAGAAACAGAATAGACTATTTTACCTTCAAATGTTTGTCCTTGAGATTTAGTTATTAGAAAACATAATATTAATACTAAAATTAAATCTTTCATTAATTATTGATTTAAAATATTTTGAATATAAGAGTATGATTCAATTAATCTACAACTCATTCAAATCAAAACTATTGTTTAATCTAATCCCTTTTTCGGTTTGAGATACGGTGCAACATTCAATCGTTGGGTCGTGCTCAAAAAATAACGTCCAGTTATTTTTGGCAGCTTCTCCTAAAATATATTGTTTTTCGGTAAGTGTATTTAAAGGACGCACATCGTAACCCATTACATAAGGAATAGGAATATGCCCTGTAGATGGAATTAAATCTGCTAAAAAGGCTACAGTTGTGTTTTTGTATTTAATAATTGGCAACATCATTGCTTCGGTATGTCCGTTTGCTTCGTATAAGGTAAAGCCAGGTATAATTTCCGAAGTGGCATCAATAAAATTTAGCTGTCCGTTTTCTTGTATCGGTAAAATGTTTTCTTTAAGGAAACTAGCTTTTTCGCGTGGATTTGGATTTATAGCCCAGTTCCAGTGTTTTTCGTTACACAAGTATTTTGCGTTTTTAAATGCTGGAAATAATTTTGTTCTATCAGCATTGTAACTGATACTTCCACCACAGTGATCGAAATGTAAATGTGTTAAAAAAACATCTGTAATATCGTCTCTATGAAAACCATATTTTGCTAACGATAAATCTAACGTATCATTACCGTGTAAATAATAATAGCCGAAAAATTTATCGTCTTGTTTATTACCCATACCATTATCAATTAATATCAACCGGTTGCCATCTTTAACCAATAAGCAACGCATAGCCCACGAGCACATATTGTTTTCGTCGGCCGGATTACTTTTTTGCCAAACAGATTTAGGTACAACGCCAAACATAGCACCACCATCTAATTTAAAATGTCCTGTATTAATTGAAAATAATTCCATAACGAGTTTTGGGTTTAATATGCATTAAATTTAAACTTTCCTTCACTTAATTCAACATTTGGGAAAGGTATTTTTATAATATTTATCCAACAAAATATGGCACGTAATAGTTTTGATTTTGTTTTTATACGAGTTAAATCAGCATCCAAACTAAAATAATATTGAGGATAACGTTTAAAGGTTTTGATATTTCCTTCGTCGTCTTGTATTACAATATTATTGTTTCGAGCGCCAATCATACCATTGGCGCCATAGCCAAAAGCAAAACTTAACCAGTTTGGGAATTTAGTTTCGTTTTTAATAAATGAAGTAGGGTTAATGCTTAACCAATACGTTTGACCATTATAATCTTTTAATAGTTGTTCGCTAAATGATTTACCTAACAAATCTGAACGATACTGCGCATAGGGCGATGGTGAAAACGCAAATTTTAATTGTAGGGGTTGTTTATCAAATAGAATTTTTTGGCTAATTGCTAAACTACTTCCAAGTGTATTAGCAGCCATATCGCCCCAGCTAAATCCCCAGCCTTTGCTATAACCATCCATCATTTCAATAACACTCATATATGCAAAGCCACTTAATCCACCAATAAGTATTTGATTTTTTTTAGTGCATCCAGCCCAATTCATCGCCTGCATCATTAATCGCCCAGTTTGATAAGTTGAAAGTGAGTGCCCGCATTTATCCATACTTTTCCACTCATCATTATCATTAAAAGTGTGAAAACTTCCGGAACTGTATTGTTGGTACCAAGCTTGATTTAAATAGACCAAAGTACCAGCTGTAATTGCAATAGATGCGCTCCCTAAAATTATTTTTTTTGTTTTGTTGTGAGATGGAATACTATCATTGGTTTGAGCACGAAAAAGAGTAGTGGTAAAAATAAATAGCAGTATGTAATATTTATACACGTTATTATTTATACTAAATCTTTAACTAACATATTCCCTTTTGAGTTATTAAGTGCCTCATCTAAATCTTTTAATAAGCGATTAATAGTTTCTAATTCGGTTGAATTATCAATAGGTAAATGATTGGTTCCTTTTTCATCTAATTTATCAATAATAAATTTTACTGTTAATTTAGTGTCGGAAATTCCAGGTTGATAGCCGATTTCTTTTTCGATATTTTGCGAGCGTACCTCATTAAACACACCAGTCTCAATAAATTCAAAAATAATAGCATTTGCTAAACGCAGTGGTAAATCTAATTTTTGAGCAATTTGAGAGGCGGTTAAAGCTTCTTTTCCTTCATTAAAATTTTTCACAACTACATTTGCCATCATCAGAGCTATTACGCGCTTGTATCGGTCGCTTATATTTGCAATATCATTTTGTAATTCGTAATGCTCCACATTTTGATTTGAAAAAGCTAATTCAGCGCCAAATAAAACAACGAACCAAGAATATTGCACCCAAATTAAAAATAAGGGTAATGCCGCAAAACTTCCGTAAATGGCATTGTATTGTACGGTATAAATTTGAAACGATACATAAGCCCATTGTAATAATTGAAATAAAACTGTAGCAAATATCGCCGCTATGGCCGCTGATTTAAATTGAACTTTTGTATTTGGTAAAACAATGTAAATGAATACAAATAATCCCCACAATAATGCAAAAGAAAATAGTTTCATAGCAATAATACTTAAGGGTGATAAAAATTGTGCATGAGATACAACATTACCTACTTGATTATTAATGATGACCGTTAAACCACCTGAAAGAATTAAAAATAAAGGTGCAATTAACATAATTGATAAGTAATCAGTTACCTTGCGAACAAATGTACGGCTACGTTTTATTTCCCAAATATCATTAAAGCTATCTTCTACATTTCCTAACAATTTCATTACTGACCACAATAATAATACAACACCAACACCTGCAATAACACCACCTTTAGTAGTTTGCAAAAGAGTATTTGCGTAAACAAAACTTTGTTTTAAAATTGCTTCTTGCTCATGAAATTTCGCTAAAATATCTGCTTGTAATTTATCCTGAAAATCAAAACCTTTAGCAATGGCAAAAACTAAAGCTATAACAGGTACTATAGAAAACAAGGTATAATAGGTTAGGGCAGTAGCATTGTTTACACAGTTGTCTTCCTTAAAACGCTTAATACTTAATATAATAACGCGAAGCTGCTTTAATAATAAACCTTGTTTACTACTTAATTTATCAATTCGTAATCGCCATAATTTATTGGTGAAAAAATCGATTATCAGTTTAATAAATGAAATTATTTTTACCATAATATGCACTAAAGATAATCATTTCAAGATAATGATAGATTTAATGATAAAAAAAAGGTTGACTAAATGGAGTCAACCTCTACTTCTTATTTTTTAGTTTTTGTTGATGGAACAACTGCTTTATTTGGAGCAGGTATTGGAGCAGGCGCTATATAATATTTTTTCGCCTCTGGCATAAATGCTTTTAATGTTGCAATTCGGGTATCATCACTTGGATGTGTACTTAAAATTTCTGGTGGTTTTTGTCCGCCGCTAGCATCTGCCATTCGTTGCCAAAATGCCACTGCTGCTTCAGGATCATAACCACCCATAGCTGCAAATATTAATCCCATTTTATCAGCTTCTGTTTCGTGATTACGGCTAAATTTTAACATTCCTAATTGAGATCCCATTCCAAATGATTGTTGAAATAACGCTTGTGCTGCAGCTGGTTTAGTTGACATAACAGCGCCCAGTGCTTGTCCTCCAAATTGTAATATCATTCCATCACTCATACGTTCGCTTCCGTGGCGTGCAATGGCATGAGCAATTTCATGCCCCATAACTACCGCTAAACTAGCATCATCAATTGTAACAGGCAATAAACCTGTGTACACAACTACTTTACCTCCTGGCATACACCAAGCATTTACAGTGTTTTCATCAACTACATTAAAAGCCCATGCAAATCCATCTAACTGAGTTGATAAGCCTTTATCTGCATAATATTTTTCAACTGCACCTTGAATTCTTGCTCCAATTTTACGCACAGTAACAACTCTTGTGTCATTATCAGGTAATGGTTTATTTTCCGCTAAAAATTGATCGTACTGTGAAAAACTCATCGTCATCATTTCACTTTCAGGAACTAATATTAATGAGCGACGACCAGTAATAGCATTTTTTTGACAAGCAGAAAATAGACTACCGACTATTACTGCTGTTAAGATTATTTTTTTCATTTATAAATTTCGTTTAATTAATTTCTGCACTCAAACCTTTCTCTAGCAAAGCTTCACAAATAGGTTTCAATTTTTTTAATTCTCCTTGTTTTACAGAACATTGTCCTGTATAATGCACTAATGTAGCACATTGCTCTGCCTGAACAAAGTCGTGCCCACAATATTTCGTTAAGCATTCAATTACCCATTCGAATGTATTTACATCGTCATTATATAAAACAATATGATTTTCTTGTTTTTCTTTAGTTAGAATTTCTTCTTCTAATAAAGTATCTGTATCAAAATGATTATTCATTTTACAAAATTAATTCTAAAATTTATTTATTCAAATATGAAGTTGCTTCTGCTCCATATAATTTTTTTCCGTCTTTGTATACCACAATAAATGCGTCAGTAATTCCAACCGAAATAGCTTCGTCACGTAATTTTTTAGCAAAATTTGCTGCGTTAAAACTACCAATAGTATAAATATATAAACCATTGATAGGTGTATTATTCACTGGCCAAGTTTTGATGTTTAAGAATTTGGAAGCGACATCATTAGGCACTTGATTTTTGTAAGCGCCAATTTGTACTTTATAATTTACACCTGCATCATCTGTTTTCACGCCGTTATCTGCAGTTGGAGCTGGGCCCGATGTTATACCGTTGCTAAATGGAGCAATTGTTGGAGTTGCCGCTGTATATTGTTCAGAGGCAATTGTATTAGTCTGCACAGCAGTTGAATTAATAATTGGAGCAACAACACCACCAAAAATAATAGGATTTTCAGTTTCCATTTTCAAGGCATTGTTTTCGGTTTGTATTTTTTGCCCTTCCGCAAATGGAACTCGTTTAGCATTATAATAGGCCGATACGAAAGCATCTTTAACCCCTAAATCAACTACTTTACGTTTATCACCTAATAAATTACTTGTTTGATTGTAAATACCTGCAGTATATCTATATAATCCGTTTGGTAATTTTTCTGTATAAATTGGTCGTAAATTATATAATTGAGAACGTTTTACTTGTTTAGAAAATACTCCAATTTGAACCGTAAATAATAAACCATTCATTTGTTCTAATTCTTTTGTAACTTCTACAGGTTGCGTATCTATAGCATTTACCGGTGTAGTAGCAACAATTGTATTACGAGGAATATTTGCATTATCAGTTAAGCCAGCACTAGCATCATTTGGCAATTCAACATTTTTTCCATTTGATTTAGCTTTATCAATTGCATCATTCATTTGAACTCGTTGTCCATTATAATATGCAACTACAAACGCATCAGCATAACCTAATTTTCTTAAATCATTTTTTACTGCAGCGGCATCTTCAATTTCCTCAAAACTGCCAGCCATATAACGCAAATAACCATTTGGTGTTGTTTGAGCAGACACTGGTGTTAATCCTTTAAATGTTCCATTTGGTAAAGGTGCTTTAAAGGCTCCTATTTGAACTTTAAATACTAGTCCATCTGGCATTTTTTCATCAATTGGTATAGGTTTATCAGCAGTATACGCATCTATATTTTTTACTTCCAAGCCTTTAACCGATAATGTTGTAGTGTTTTTTGTAGAATTATTTTTCGGAGTAGTTACCGTGTTTTTTGCAATCGAATTATTATTTTTTATTACAATATCAGGATTTGTAATTGCATTTAATTTCGCAATTGCTTCATCACTATTTTTTGTAGCTTCAGTTAATAACATTTTTTTTCTTGCTCCATCAGATGTTGCATTAGCTTGAGTTTTTAAATCTTGACTCTTTTTAAAACTTGCTTGCGCCTGAGTTTTTAAAATTGAATTGGTTTGTGGTAATGTTAAAAAACGAGTTTTGTATTCTTTTTCGTTTGCATCATTCAATTGAGTTAAAGCATCTGTTTGTTTTTTAGTCACAGCATTTAATTCTGTATTTAATTCATTTTTCTGTGTTAATTGCTCGGGTGTTAAACTAGTAACTGCTGTTTGTTTAGGAACAAAATTAGAGAAATATTTTTTGTAAGTCGTTAATAAAGCGTCTTGTTTTGCAATAGCTTCTTGTTCTTTTTCATTAGCATTACTATACCCTCCAAGTTTAGCTGCAGCATTAGGATAAGCATTCGCTTCAATACGAATATTTTTTGCTTGTTCATTTAACTGATTAATTTCAGATAGTTGAGTATCAACAGATGCAAGCTCAGGAATGTTTTTTCCTTTAGCCATTTCTGCCAATGAAGTTAAATTTTCTTTATTGTTTTCTAAAGTTGAAGTATTTAATTGTTGCTGAGAATCAGCTGCTTCCACTTTTTTGGATACTGCTTGTGTATCTAATTCTTTTGCTTTTGTTAAATCAATTTCTTTTTCAGCTCCTGTTTTAGAATTTGCTAATTTTCGTAATTCAATTGCTTCCTTCGATAAATTTTCAGCTTCTGTTTCTATACTTGAAATTTTATCTTGAGTAAGCGGTGTGCCATCAGAAGAATTTTCATTATTTAGAGAGATTAGCTTTTCCTTAATGTTTTTTTCTTCATTATTTGCTGTTACTAAATTTTGTTCAGCCGTTTCCTTATTAGCTTTTGCCTCGCTATTTTGATAAGTTAACGAATTTGCTGTTTTAAGATTATCTCCACTTGTAGTTATATTATTAGTTGTTTTAGGATTTGTTACAGGAGTTTCATTATTCGTTTTAGGATTAGGTACTGAACCATCCGTAATATTAGTTTTACTATTATCCGTATTAGCTACCACTGGATCATTGGTTATAGCGTTCACTGTATTATTACTTACGGCTTTTTCGGTATTGGTTACTGAGTTTGCAGGAGTATTATTTTTTGGAGTTTCATTTACAGTAGTTGTTGTATTTACTGCACTCGTCTCATTATTACTAACCAAATCAGTTTTAAATAAACGATCATTGGCTTCATTTAATAATTTTAAAGTTTCAATTTCTTTATTATTAGCATTTAATAATGATTGAGCTTTTTCACTTGTCGTTTTTGCAATGAGAGATTCTCCAATAAAGTTTTTTGCTTCTTTATTTAAATTATCAGCATTTATAACGATATCTTTTAATTTTTGATCATTACCTGAAATGAATTTTGGACTTTTTTGTATATTGTCTGTTAAAGTTTTTATTTCAGTTTGATTTGCTTTACTTAATGCAAAATAGGCATCAAGCTGGTTTTGCGAGCTTTTATTAACTTCAGTATTTACTTTAGCAATTGCCTCGTTTGGTGAAATTGCACTAGTTGTTGATTTAGCTGTATATGTTGGATTAACTTTAGTATATAATTCTATAGATTTATTTTGTTTTGCTAAAGCTTCATTTTCTTTATCCTGAGCATTGCTATACCCACCAATTTTAGAAGCATCAGTTGGATAACTATCTGTTTCTTTTCTGATTTTTTGTGCTTGTTTAAAGTTTAAAGCTGCCTCATCAGCTAACATACTCGCTTGCGATAATTCATTACTCGATTTACCCTCTGATAACTTTTGTAACTCAGTAAGTGTTGTTTGGTTTTTTGTAAATTTTTGTTGATTTTGATTTTCAGCAACTGCTGATGCTTGAAGTTTTTTTATAGTCGCATTTTTTTCATTTTCAATTGCATCTGCAATTAATTTTTCTCTTTCAGCACCAGTTTTAGTTGCGGATAATTTTCTTAATTCGAAAGCTTTATTATTTAAATCTTCCGCAGCTGTAGTAAGCATTTCTGCATTACCGTTATTTTCGGCTCTTAAACTATTTTGAGTAGATGTAATTAGGTTATTTAAATTACCTTCTGATTGTTTTGCTATATCAAATTGTTTTTGAGCATTTTCTTTTAATGATTTCGAAACAGGATCTGAATATTTATTATAAGCAAAAACATCCTCTGCTAAAGAAGTACTTGGTTTTAAATTATTTTTTATTGCAGTTAATTCATCTATATAATTATCATTGGCTGTTTTAGGAGTTTCATTATTTGTAATTGCCGTCTCATTATTTACAGTTGGATTAATTACTGAGTTTGTTGTGGTATTGTTTGCTACTGGTTGCTCTTTAGTTATTGGAGTCGTTGTATTAGAAATAATAACTTCCTCATTAGCATTTGTTTTGTTAGTTACAACTTCATTATTAGTAATAGTATTAGTTGCAATAGTTTGGTTACTTGCTATTGGAGTTGCATCCAGTTGTTTTAATTTAGCAGTATTAGTAGCAATTACTTTATCGTTATCCGTTTTTTGTTTTTCTAAATTTTTGATTTCGTTGTTGAGTTTCTTCTTATCTGTTAAATTATTTGTTTTAGATATGGCATTTTTATCCAATGCAATTAAATCAGAAATTTCTTTATTGTAGTTTTTTATTTCAGTTGATTGTTTAGTTATATCATCTTTAGTTGAAGGTGCATTTGAAATTGCAACTGAGGATGAATACTTATTTTTTAAACCATCAAAAGATAAATTAGAAGCTAGATTATTGTTAGTTGTTTTCGGAATTGTTGAGTTTGTTGATGTATTAACTGCAACTGCTTCACTTACAACAGAATTTTGCGCTTCATTTAATATTTTAGATGCAACCGCTAATTCTTTATTAATAGCTTTAATTTCGTTATTTAACGTTTCAATTTTTTTATCGTTCGTTGCTAATTGCGTATTGTTTTGTTCAATATCAGCGTTTATCTCTCTTATTTGAGCTTTGATATTATCTTTAAGTGAATTATCATTTTCATTCGCTAAATCATTTTCTAAAGATTTTAATTCACTTTTTACTGTACCAACTTCTTTTCTAATATCATTGTTTTTGTTTTCAGTTTTGTTTATTTCATTTTGTTTAAAATCAATTTCAGCTTTTAACGACGTCAACAATTCATCCGATTGATTTTTTTGTTTTGATAGCACGTCTAACTCTTTCTGAATTTGTTCTAGTTTGGTTAACGCCTCTTTATTATTTTTATTTTTTGTAACAGTTTCTAATTGTTTAATATATTCGTTTGTTAAATCAGCTTCTTTTTGTTTTTGAGTCGCGTCAACTTCTAGTTTCTTAGCCAAATTCGTGGCCATAGTTGCAATACTAGATGTAGTTTTAGCATCTTCTTTAATCGCATTTGCTTTTGCAAGCTCTTCGTTTCGTTTATCAACTTCTGTAATTGCGTTAGCACTTGTTATAGCATTATCAGCTAGTTTTTGTTTTTCAGTTGCCTCTGCTGTTTTTTGTGTAGCTAAATCAAAAGCTTCCTGAGCTTCCTGTTTTAATTTCACTGCATCACTCTGAGCTTCTTTAGCGTCCTCTTTAGCAATATTTAATAATTGTTCGTTAGTAACATTAGGATTATTGTTGGTTTTTGGTGTCGTATTATCTTGCCCGCTAATTGTTGGGTTCGTAGTATTAACAGCATTTAAATTACCTGCATCATTTGCCTGACTTTTAAGCGCATCTTTTAAACCATTATTATAAGGTTGCTCTGTTTCGTTTAATTCGAGTTTAGCTTTCTTCTCAATTAAATCAAGCATCATGGCGTAATTATCATCTTTAACTTCACCATCAAAATAATTAATAATCTTTAATATTTTCTTATCATATGATATAACTTGCTTATAAGGTTTTAAACTTTTTGATACTGGCACTTTAACTTTATCAGATTGCGTTTCAATTCCAGGAGTTTCAACTGTAAAAATAAAGTTACCGCCATTTGGAACTTCTAATGCATAATCGCCATTATCTTGTGCCTGAAATACACCTACAATTTCACCATTTTCAATATTTTTAATCGTTATTTTCGATTTTAAACTTTGGGTATCATCTTCTTTAACCACCGTACCTTTAATGTAAGCCACATTCATCGGACGACGCTCTGTATTTACTTTTAATACATCAATTTTCCCATAAGGGCTATAACGGCCAGTACTAAAATAGGCTATTTTTTCAAGCGAATCGGTTACAAATAAATAATCATCATCAGGTGAGTTAATAGGGAAATCTAAATTTTTTGGGGCACTCCAAGTTTGCGTTTGCACATCATAATTAGATTTAAAAACATCATAACCACCCATACTATTATGTCCTTTCGAGCTAAAGTAAAGTGTGTTGCCATTTGGATGTAAAAATGGATAATCCTCATCGTATTCAGTATTGATAGATGATGGCAAGGCAACGGGTTTTGTGAAAGTTCCATTTGGTAATTTTGATACATAATAAATATCTCGCCCAGTATTACCAGATTCGCCAAAACTTGATATAAAAATTTTATCGCCCGATTTTGGAATGTAAATGATTGATTTATCTTTTTTCTTTTTGTCGTATGATGTTTTAAATTCCTCTGGCTTAATTAATAACTTTCCGCCTATACTTTTTAAATCGTAGCTTCTAAAATAATCGGCTTCGTTTAATTGTTTTTTATTGATGATTACTAAATCAGATAAATTAGATAATAAACGTTTTCCATTTCTACATGCTGCTATTTCTCTATCAACTTGTAGTTTTTTAATAGAGTTTTGTGAACCGATTGTTTTATATTCTTCATATAATTTAATAGCGTCATCAAATCGGTAGTTAATATGATACGTTTTTCCTAAATAAAATTTTGCATCCTTAGGCGCATCTTTAGGATAATTAGTAGCTATTTTCAAATAAGAATACGGTTTCTTTTTATCAGGTTCTGTAAAAAGCATACATACGCCAAGGCGATAATTGTATTCAGGATCTTTTGGATAAAGTGAAACTAATTGAGAATAATATTTGTAGGCGTTACTATATTCTTCGTCCTCAAAATATTTATCAGCTTGTTTTTTTAATTCATCCTCATTTTTTACTTGTGCACAAACAGAAGAGCAATTGAAAATTGCTAAAAAAAGTAGTAAAAAGCCTAAACGCATATTTGTTACACGATCAATATGTCTATTTTGATAAGGATTCAAAGTCAAATATACCTAAATATTAGTAAATAATTTAGATAAAGATGCTAAATGTTCCCATTTTACATAAGCAAAATCATAATATTTATGAAAACGATTTTGCTCATAAAAAAACAGGCTACCTTTTTGAGGTAGCCTGTTTTTAAAATAATTAAAATTTAATTATTTACTAATAACAACTTTTTTAGTTGTGATGTTGTTATTAGAGTTCATTTTTACAAAGTAAGAACCGTTAGACAAGTTAGATAAATCTAAAGAGTTAAGGCCTTTGTTTAAGTTTTTACTAGAATAAACTTTCTCTCCAATTACGTTATAAACCTCAACAGAAGTAGTAGCATCAATAGTATTGATGTTTAATACGCCTGAAGTTGGATTAGGGAATAAAGAAATAGTTTCTTCAGATAACAAGTTAGTTTTAATTCCAGTTGTTAATACTTTAGCAATTTTAATATCATCTAAACGAACATTCATTTGAACACCAGCGGCAACGTTTCCTTGACCTAGGATACCAAAATAACGTGTTTCTGTAGAAGTTGCTGTATAATCAACTGAATCTTTAGCCCAACCATTAGTTGCAGTTAAAGTTGTAGGAACAATTGTAGATAAAGGTTTTAAAACAGTATTTAAAGCACTAGAAGATAAACCTGTTACGATACCTGACATACCATTACCGCCAGATGCAAAAGCAGTTTTTCTCCAATAAGAAATTCTGTATACTTCTCCTGTTACAACATCCATACATGGCAAACCAATTACCATACTATAAGTACCAGCAGGGTTAGTTGCAGCCACAGTTGTAAATAAAGCACGTACGCCAGAGTGGAAAGTTCCTGTAGAAAAACCAGTGAATCCAGCTGCGGAACCATAAATACCAAGATCAGCTGCATCTTGAGTAGACTCAATACCATTCGTATAAGTAACAGAAGTTAAAGGAACTGAAACGTGATTAGCAAAAGTTAATTTTGAAGTATCATTTGTTAAAGTTGCATCACCAGCTTGAGCAACCCAAGCTTTTAACTTATATGAGTTAGTTGCAGTAAAGTCTGCAGCAGGTAACCAAAATACATAACTAGAATCACCAGGAGCTAATGGGCCAGGAACAACTGTCATAACAGAAGTACCACCATTAATACTGTACATTACATTGATGTTAGATTCAGTAGTTGTACCAGCATTTTTAATTTGTGCTACTAAGGTATCCATACCATAATTACAGTTTGATGTAGATGTTAAATTTAATGGTTGAATAAAAGTTGTTTTTAAATCAACAATCATAGCTCCAGCTGGAAAAATAGTTGTAGATTGAGCTAATAAATCGCCAGGAGCTGCACCAAATCCATCACCCGATAAATCAAAATTCGCTGTTTGATTACCAGTTACCCCTGCACCAATTGTAACATTAACCGTAAAGTTATAAGATGCATTTGCTACTATTCCGCCCCAGTTATTATCATTATTTCCCCATGAAATAACTTGTCCAGCAATTGGATTTAAAGCTTCTGGACCATCAGGACCTGGATCAGCTGCATCAGATGCAAATGGGTTATTTGGACTTGAATTAGGCGTGATACCTGCTGGAAATGTTAAAGTTAACAAATCTCCGTATTCAGAATCAGTATTAGTTAAATTTAAAGTAAACTCTAAATCCATTGTGGAACCAGCTACATACTGCGTATTACAGATCATATTACCCGCAATTTGATTAACTTGAACTGGGGCACCATTCTTTGCGATTGAATTTTCAACCACATCAGTTCTTTTATTAGTGATCTTGTAAGGGTTTTTAACTCTTACAACTGTTTGAGCATTTGCAGCTAATGCGAACATAGCTGTTAAACCCATTAAGTAGATTTTTTTCATTTTTTAATTGTTTTTAAGTTTGTGTCAAATGTAAGATTTTATTTAAAAAAAAAGTATTAAAAAAATAAAATTATATTATTGAAAATCAGTAATTTAGAATAAAATAACTAACAAATCAAAAAAACTACAAAAATACTTTTCTCGATAGATAAAAAAGTTTATTTGTTTAACGTAGTTATATATTAATTGTAAATTTGCCAAATGATTTCTATGCTCGAAAATATTATTTCTCAATCAACTCAACTAACTCCTGAGTTAAAACATATTGCTAATAAAGTTTATACTGGTGAACGTATTTCGTTTGATGAGGGTGTTTATTTATATGAGCACGCCAATTTATCGTATTTAGGTACTTTGGCTAATTTTGTTCGCGAAAAAAAGAATAAAAACTACGTATATTTTAATCGTAATTTTCACGTTGAGCCAACAAATATCTGCGTTTATACGTGTTCATTTTGCGCATACTCTCGTTTAATTAAACAACGCGAAGAGGGTTGGGAATTATCCATTGAGCAAATGATGGATATTATTAAAAACTATGATGGACAAGAAGTAACCGAAGTACATATGACTGGCGGTGTTATTCCTAAACAAGATTTGAGTTTTTACGTAGAGTTGTTTAAAACGGTTAAGAAACATCGTCCCGAATTGCATATTAAGGCTTTAACACCAGTTGAGATGCATTATATTTTTAAAAAAGCAAAAATATCGTATGAAGAAGGGTTGAAAATATTTAATGATGCTGGTTTAGATTCTATGCCTGGAGGTGGTGCCGAAATTTTTGATAAAGACATTCGTGATAAAATTGCTGGGGGCAAATGTTCGGCAGAGGAATGGTTAACAATTCACGAATTATGGCATAAAATGGGCAAGCAATCAAATGCTACTATGTTATATGGTCATATAGAAACCTTTGCACACCGCGTCGATCATATGGAGCGTTTACGTCAGTTACAGGATAAAACAAAAGGGTTTAACGCGTTTATTCCATTAAAATTTAGAAATGGAAATAATGATATGAGTGATGTGCCCGAAGTAAGTGTGATTGAAGATTTAAGAAACTATGCTATTAGCAGAATTTACTTAGATAATTTTGATCATATTAAAGCTTACTGGGCTATGATAGGCAGAAGTACTGCGCAATTATCATTAAATTTTGGAGTAGATGATATGGATGGAACCATTGATGATACAACTAAAATTTATAGTATGGCTGGAGCAGAAGAACAAACACCAAAATTAACAACTCAAGAGTTGGTTGATTTAATTACTCAGGTAAAACGCACACCAGTTGAGCGTGATACGCTTTATAATATTGTAAAAGATTATTCTAATAATTAAATAACTGTCAGTTCAAGCTAAGTCGAGAACATAACGTAAATTATGCCATTTTTTTTTCTGATACTTTTTATCATTTGCTTATTTGTTCCGGCTTTTAGCTATGTGATATTTCCGTGGTTAATGAAACGTAAAGCGTCAAAAGTTGCTCAACTAAAAAACGATTACTGTAAAATAACAGAATGGCCCAGTGTAACAGTTGTGTTTTCTGTATTTAACGAAGAAAAAGTTATAAGTCGCAAGCTTGAAACACTTTTAAATTCTGATTATCCAAAAGACAAATTACACGTATTAATTGGTTCGGATAATTCTACTGATGCGACTCATCAAATCATAGAAGAATTCACAGCTAAGCATTCAAATATTACTCTTGTAAAAAAAACAAGTCGTAATGGTAAACTAAAGATTATTAATGAGTTAATTGATTTAACCTCAACTAATCATTTAATATTTACAGATGCTAATGTGTTTTTTGAACCATTAACTATAAAAGCATTGGTTTATAATTTAATTGAAAAAAATGCCAAATTAGTTTGTGGTAATATTCATAAATTTTCTCCCAAAAATGAAGGTATTTCTGGTCAGGAAATTTTTTATATGAATTTTGAAAACACATTGAAACATAACGAAAGTTTAGTTTATAATTTTTGTGTTGGAGTAGAGGGA
>JAYSTR010000086.1:0-11975 GCA_043719555.1 Bacteroidota bacterium
GTTTTTAGCTCTTTCGATGTATTGCTTATCAGCCTTAATAACATAAAATGCTACTGCTGAAAAGAACACAAAAAACAATATTAAAGACACAAGTGGATAAATACTCACTCCTGCAATACTTTCTAAATAATTAATGAATTTCATATTTATATATTTTAAAATTTATTTTTTCAAACTATCTACTACAGCTGATTTTTTAATATCAGTACCTATTCTTTGTAAATAAGCAATCATTGCAATTATTTCTTTTTTAGGAGATGATTCTATTCCATCTTTTTTAAGATTAGTTGCTATTTTTTCTGCTTGCTTATTTAAATCTGTTTCTGCTATTTCTGCGTAACCTGAAGGATAAGGCACTCCTAAAGTTTGCATAGCTTTTATTTTAGCTTTTAATGTTGATACATCTAAATCATTATCTAACATCCACGAATATGATGGCATAATTGAACCTGGTGACATAGAACTTGGTTCTAACATATGGTTGTAGTGCCAACTATCAGGGTATTTACCACCTTCTCTAGCTAAATCTGGTCCCGTACGTTTACTACCCCATTGAAACGGATGATCATAAACAAACTCTCCTGCTTTTGAGTATTCTCCATAACGTGCAGTCTCACTTCTAAACGGACGAATCATTTGTGAGTGGCAAGTATAACAGCCTTCACGGATATAAATATCACGTCCTTCTAACTCAAGCGGAGTATATGGTTTAACACTAGCAATAGTTGGGATATTTGATTTCACTAAGAATGTAGGAACAATTTCGATGACACCACCTATAATAACTACTACTAAACTTAAGATCATTAATTGTATTGGCTTACGTTCAATCCAACGGTGCCAATGATCTGTTGAATGGCTATGGTATTCTTTACTTAAAGGCATTGCTTCAGCTTCTTCATCAGCTAAGAAAGAACCCGCTTTAGCCGTTTTGTATAAGTTAATTGCCATTAAAATTGCACCTGTTAAATACAACATACCGCCTATAGAACGTGCTGCATAAAATGGAATCATTTTAGTAACAGTATCTAAAAACTGCCATTTTAATTGACCTTCAGGAGTAAAATCTTTCCACATTGAACTTTGCATAAAACCTGCCCAATACATTGGAACTGCATATAACAAAATACCAAGGGTACCAATCCAAAAATGTGTGTTTGCTAATTTTTGAGAGTATAATTTTGTACGGAACATTTTTGGAATTAAGTAATATAAAATACCAAACGTTAAAAATCCATTCCAACCTAATGCTCCAACGTGAACGTGAGCAACAATCCAATCTGTGTAATGCGCAATTGCACTTACATTTTTAAGTGATAACATTGGTCCCTCGAATGTAGCCATACCATAAGCAGTAATAGCTACCACCATAAATTTCAACACAACATCTTCACGTACTTTATCCCAAGCCCCTCGTAAAGTTAGTAATCCATTAATCATACCTCCCCATGATGGCGCGATTAACATTACAGAAAACACAACACCTAAAGATTGTGCCCAATCTGGAACTGCGGTATATAATAAGTGATGCGGACCAGCCCAAATGTATAAGAAAATTAAAGCCCAAAAGTGAATGATGGATAAACGATATGAGTATACCGGACGATTAGCTGCTTTAGGAATAAAATAATACATTAATCCTAAATATGGAGTAGTTAAGAAAAATGCAACAGCATTATGTCCATACCACCATTGAACTAAAGCATCTTGCACACCTGCATACCAAGAATAAGATTTAGTAAAAGATACTGGAATTTCCATAGAGTTTGTAATATGAAGCATAGCAACCGTTACAAACGTTGCTATATAAAACCAAATAGCTACATACAAATGACGCTCTCTACGTTTAATAATAGTACCAAACATATTCCATCCGAATAGTACCCAAACCAACGTAATTAAAATATCAATTGGCCACTCTAACTCAGCATACTCTTTACCTGTGGTATATCCCATTAATAATGAAACTGCTGCTAAAACAATTATTAATTGCCAACACCAAAAATGTAGTCTGCCAAGAAAATCACTAAACATACGAGCTTTAACTAAACGTTGTAACGAATAATATACCCCCATAAAAATTCCATTACCTACAAAAGCAAAAATTACTGCGTTCGTGTGCAAAGGTCTTGTTCTACCAAAAGTGGTATACTGAGTATCGAAGTTTAATGCAGGTATATACATTTGCAAAGCAACTAATACACCTACTAACATTCCCACTAATCCCCACACAACGGTGGCGATGGAAAACATTTTCACAATCTGATTGTCGTACTTAAATTTTTCTAATTGCATAATGATTTATTTTTATTCGTTTGTAGATTTTATTTTATCTGGATTATTATTTACTAACTCGTCATCAAATAACATTCGGACTGAAGGCGTATAATCATCATCAAATTGTCCATTTTTAACTGACCATATAAAAGCTATTAAAAAACCAATTGCGATTAACAAGCTGGCTGATATTAGGATGAATAGTACGCTCATAGTGATTGTAAAAGTACTTTTGTTAATTTTCTATTTAATTGATATGCATCAGTTTCAAAAATGACTTTTATCATACTTTGTATTTTTTCAACTTAAGTTCAAAAAAAGAGCTTAAACCTGTAGTTAAAAGAACGATGCTTATTGAACTTACTGGCATTAAAATAGCTGCAATTACAGGCTGTAAAGTACCTTGCACTGCAAAAAACAAACCCACTATATTATATAATATTGAAAGCACAAAACTTGCATAAATAATTACTTTTTCTTTTTGGCAATACTGAATTAAATTATTTAATAAAAAAAACTGCCTACCAGATAAAATAGCACTGCAAGCTGGCGAAAAATTATTTGTATCATCACTCATAGCAATACCCACATCACTTTGCATTAAAGCTCCAGCATCATTTAATCCATCTCCAATCATTAATACTTTTCTATTACATAATTGCAAATGTTTTATAAATTTTAATTTATCTTCTGGTTTTTGATTAAACAACATTTGTGTTTTATTCCCAAAAATAGTTTTCAAATATGATTCTTCAGAAGAGTTATCGCCAGATAAAATTTTTAAATCAAACTTTTGACTTAATGTTTTAACTATGTTTTCTAATCCAGGTCGATAATTACTATTCACAATATAACATCCTAAAAAGACATTATCGATACTTATATAAACTCTACTTCCCCCATTAATATGAATTGCTTTTTGTTGCAGTACAAATTCGGATGAGCCCATTTTAATTAATTGACTATTAATAATTGCAGACGTTCCAGATCCCTTAAACTCTTTATAATTTTTTACTGACAACGATTTATTAAATGCCAAATACGCTACAATACTTTTACTTAAGGGATGATTGGATTGATTGGCTAAAGACCTTATTAATTGCAACTGCTCTGAGGATAAATCTTGTCCGTGATACTCAATTTCAGACTTACCTTGTTCTGTAATAGTACCAGTTTTATCAAACACAATGGTATCAATATTTTCCATCCGTTCAATAACCGATGCATTTTTAACAAACAATTGGTATTTATTTAAAATACGAATCATATTACCATTTGTAAATGTTGCGCTTAATAATAAAGCGCATGGACAAGCAACAATAAGAACAGAAGTTACAGCACTCCAAATTTTTGTTACATCATTAATTGACCAGTAGATAGCAGATGCTAATGCCACTGTAAAAAGCGCATACGTAAAGTATCTACTTACCTGATGAATAAAAGAAACTTTAACTTCTTCTTTTTTAGTTTGAAAAGCATCATTATTCCATAACTGTGTTAAATAACTTTGTGATACTTCTTTAACAACTTCTAATTCTATAGCTCCTTCTGTTTGCTTACCGCCAGCATAAATAATCTCACCAATGGATTTACCTACAGGTAAAGATTCGCCCGTAACAAAACTATAGTCAATAATAGCATTACCCATAAACAACATACTATCTGCTGGAATAATTTCGTTGCTATGAATTTTAATACGATCCCCAACTTTTAATTCTGAAACTGATATTTGTTTTTCGGAACCATCCTGACTTAATACGCTCACTCCTAAAGGAAAATAGGATGTGTAATCTCTATCAAAAGATATACTTTGGTATGTTCTGTTTTGAAAGTATCTACCAATCAACATAAAAAAAACAATACCACTCATTGAATCTAAATAACCAGCACCAGTGTTAGATGTAATTTCATAAATACTTCGTGTAAATGTTATTAATACAGCTAAAGCTATAGGGGCATCAATATTTAAAAACCGTTGACGTATCCCTTTATAACCAGAAATAAAAAATTCAGAAGCGCAATAAAAAAATACTGGTAATGATAATCCTAAATTCAAATAATTAAACCAAAACTTTAATGCAGGATCTTCCATTTTTTCTAAGGAAAAATATTCTGGAAAACTTAGCATCATAATATTACCAAAGCAAAAACCAGCAATACCTATTTTTAAAACTTTTGACCTATCGTATTTTTTTATTTTGCTAGAGTTTATATCATTTAAACTAATGTGAGGTTCATAACCAATTAGAGTTAATGATTCCACCACATTTTTAAGTGACGTAACATTAAAATTGTAAATAACTGTAACTTCTTTTTTAATAAAATTAACTTGAGATTTTACAATACCGTTATTAATTTTATGAAGATGTTCTAGTATCCATATACAGGAACTACAGTGCATTTGAGGTAAATAAAAAACAACGTGATAATTTGTTTCATCTTTAAAATGAACTAATTTATTTATAATCAGCTCATCATCTAAAAAATCAAACTTACCTTCTCTAATTTTAGATTTTTGATTAATACCAGGCGAATTTGTGATATCATAATATTGACACAATTCATTTTTATTAATAATATCATAAACTGTTTTACAGCCCGAACAACAAAAGTGTTTATCTTCACTAATAATATCCTCTGTGGTAATATTTTCTCCACAATGATAGCAAGTCGATTTCTCTATATCAGCAATTAAACTCATCGTGAGTCAAAATTACTAATAGTATATTTTTACAATAATGACAATAGTCAATTATAAAAAATGATATAAATCATATAATATTTATAACTAGAGTAAAATTAACTTACTATTAAATTATCTTCTAAAAACCATTCGGCATAAGATGTAGGCGTTTCGTGCAATTTTAGATTATTAACACTTATATGTTCAGGTAACTTATCGGTTATGCGATTTAAAAAATCAATCATTAAATTTTCGCAACTGGGCTGATAAGGAACATAATTAATTTTCTCGAAATTCATTTTTAATTCAACTAAATTCGCATGAGGAGAATTTGCATTTAACACTAAAGAATGATCAAATACTGAAATAATATATTCGTTGACTATCTTTTTAAAATCAGAAAAATCAATAACCATTCCATTTTTGGGATGATTATTTTCATTTATAACTTTACCTTTTAACGTAACACTTAAAATATATGTATGCCCATGTATATTTTTACACGGGCCATCATATCCATACAGTGCATGAGCCATATCAAAAGTAAAAACTTTGGTAACTCTTATATTTTGATTTGTAATCATATGACGCTGATATTAAACTCTTCCTAATTCTTTAAGTCTATGAATATGTGAAGAAAAAGCATTAATAAAACTTGGCTTTAAATTATATGGAATATTAAATTCGAGTGCTGTTTTTTCAACTATAGGTGCTAATTTAGGATAATGAATATGACAAATATTAGGAAACAAATGATGTTCAATTTGAAAATTCAACCCACCGATATACCAACCTAAAATTTTATTTTCTCTCGCAAAATCAGAGGTTGTTTTGAGTTGATGAACATACCAATCAGAATTAATATGATCATCAGGTAACGGTTGTTCTGCACCATCAACTACATGTGCTAATTGAAAAACAAAACTCATAATAATACTCGCTACCCAATGCATTATAAAAAACCCAACTAAAATTTGATACCACTTAAAATCAGTTAACCAAATGGGTAGTCCAAATATTATTGTTAAATAAATTATTTTACGGAACAACATTTTCACGAATTCATTACGCAAAGTTTTGTTTTGACTTTTAACTAACCCTTTTTTATCATAATGGATTAACAAAGTGAAATCATTTATCAATTTAGAGAAAGTCATTAAGCCATAAAAAAAGAAAGCATAAATGTATTGATAACGATGATGTTTTTTAAGTTGTGTGTTTTCGGCTAAACGAATAGGACCTTTGGTATTTATATCTTCGTCGTATCCTGCAATATTAGTATATGTATGATGCAACACATTATGTTGTATTTTCCAGTTTAAAACATTACTACCTAATAAATACAAACTTCCACCTAATAAATTATTTACCCACGGTGTTTTAGAATAAGAACTATGGCATGCATCATGCATAACTCCCATGCCTACTCCAGCTATTCCAATACCCATCACAACACACATTATTAATGCAATAACAAAATTCATAGGCACAAATAATATTAAGAGAAATGGAACTATATATAGGCTTGTTAAAACAACAGTTTTTAAAACCATTTTTGAATTGCCTTTAGTCGAAATATTATTTTTTTTAAAATATTCGTTTACGTTTTTTCGAAGTGCTACAACAAATTGTCTTTCCGATAAATCGGTGGTTGAAAATCTAACTGGATTCATTTTATTAAAATTTAATATTTATTGAAAATTGACTTAGTTTAATGATAGAAATATATTTCAACTACTATATATTTTTACAAAGTAACGTAACTAGAAATAAATTACATATGACAATAATCACACATATAGATAATAACGAAAATTATTATTAGGATTAAGATTACATTTTGATAATTTTACCATCTTCCATTTCGATGATACGATTGGTGCGAGAAGCAAACTCATTATCATGAGTAACAATAAGAAGAGATTGATTAAATTCTTTAGCTAATTGCTGAAATGTTTCGAAAACAATTTCACTATTTTTTTTATCTAAATTACCAGTTGGTTCATCGCCCATAATTATTAAAGGATCATTAATTAATGCCCTAGCAATAGCTACGCGCTGTTTTTGTCCACCTGACAATTGATTGGCTTTTTTTAATGCTTCGCTTTCTATTCCTAAAATTTTCAATTTTTCGTAAGCTCGATGTTCAACCTCTTGATCGGAGTATTTTCCTAATTTTAAACCAGGAAGCATTACATTTTTAAGTACAGAAAATTCATTTAATAGATAATGAAACTGAAATACAAACCCAATTTTTTCATTTCGAATTTGCGCTAATTCATTTTCTTTTTTGCCTACTATATTTACATCATCAATAAATAATTCTCCTTCATAATCAGTATCCATCGTTGAAAGAATATATAACAAAGTAGATTTTCCGCAACCGGATTTACCTATAACAGATGCAAACTCTCCTTTTTTCAAAAAAAAATTAACATCCTTCAAAACCTGTATGCTAACTGGGTCGTGAAAATATTTTGATATATGTTTTGTTTCTAAAATAATATCACTCATCTTACTTACCTCTGATGGTTATAACAGGATCAATTTTACTAGCTTTACGTGAAGGAAAATAACCTGCAAAATAAGTTGTAACAATTGAAAAAATAGCGCCAATCATATAATATTTAGAATTGTAATTTATTGGGTAAGTTTTAACTGTTGGCAAAGATGGTGTATTAAATGGGATTTGATCTATTATTGCAGTTAATCCAAATCCAAATAACAACCCAAGTATTCAACCAAAAATACCGATACTTAAAGCAATAGTAATAAAAATGGCGTTCACATCTTTTCCTGAAAAACCAGTTGCTTTAAGTATAGCAATGGAATCCATCTTTTCGTAAATCATCATATTTAAAATATTATAAATGCCAAATCCAGCAACTATTAATAATGTAATACCAACTGCATAAGAAATTAATGAACGAATGGAACTTCCTGTTTCAAACTGTGAATTTGCGGTTTGTATATCTAAAGCTTCTAATTCAAATAATTGCTGATACTCCTTTGCTATTTGTGGTGCTAATAATATATCTTTTAATTTTATTTGTAAATCAGTTACATAGTTTGATGATACTCCTAATAATTTTTGTGTAGTCGCAATAGAAGCATAACTCTGAACTTTATCTAAATCTAATAATCCTGATTGAAAAAAACCCACAACTTTTAACGACATTAATTCCCCCTTACTTGATGTCACCTGCACCACATCTCCAATATTAGCTAACATTTTTTCGGCCACACCTTTACCTAAAATAATACTATTAGGAATATTTTTTAAATCAATATAATTACCCGATGTCACATAATCACTAAACGAAAACAACTCTTTCTCGGCTTCAACATCTATTCCATTTATAACACCTGTTAAATCTGTAGTTCCTACATTATAAAAAACTGGTGCAATAATTTTAGGAGCTATACCTAAAACTCTATTATCTTTTTTCAAAGCTGATGTTATAGCACCAATATTATAAATCTCTAACCGCTCGTTTTTAGGTTTTATTGAACGCACAAAATTATAATGATTTTTATATTTAAAAGAATAATCTACTGGTTGTTTTATAGATGGCTTAATATCATTATACAAGCGTATATGTGCTGTGCGATTAATAATTAAGCCATCTAGTAAATTATTTAATCCAGACATAAAACTTAATAACGTAATAAACATTGTGATACTAAACGTAACACCAATGGCTGCCACTAATGTTTGTTTCCATCTTGCTAATAGCAGAGAACGAGAAATATCAAGTATTAATTTATAGTTCAAAGTTTTGGCTTTATTAATTCATCGGTAACAGTAATACCTGATAAAATTTCTATTTTTTGGTAATCTTTTAATCCTGTTTTAACAATAACTTTTTCTTTGTTACTTTTTATAACAATGGAATCATTTAACAAATACTCTCTCGGAATTAAAAGCGCTTTATTTTTTGATTGTAAAATAATATTAGCCTCAAAAGTAATATTTGGATATAAAATTTCTGGTTGTTTTACAAAAGTTGCTTCAATTAAAAACGTTTTACTTCTCTCATTCATCATAGGATAAATTTTTGTAACCATTGCTTCAAACACTTTTCCTTTATAACTATCCATGGTAATTAACACCAACATCTCTTTTTTCAATTTAAAAATATCATTTTCATCAACCTGCATTTCTAATACAAATTGTGTAGCATCGCCTACTACTGCTATAGGTGTTTGTATTCCTGCATTTTCGCCTTTTGATTTAAATAAATTATAGATAATACCATTAATTTCACTTTTAATCGTAAAATCATTTTCTTGTTTACTCGAAATACTAAAATTATTTTTTGCTTGTTGTGAGCTTAAATTTAACTGACGCTTTAAATCATCGTATTTTACTACAGATGAATAATACGATGTTTTTGAATTTTGAAAAGCTAATTCTTTTTGTTCTAATTCAACCTTAGTTCCAATTTGTTGTTGCCATAAGTTTTTTTGGCGTATAAACATCATCGAATCATTTTTCATTTTATTTTGTGATAATGAAACCAAAAGCTTTGCTTCATTCAATTTCCCTTGATTGGCATTTATATCTAAAAAAGCTTCATTTAAATAAGCATTTTCTTTACCTAACTTTTGAGCTTCATTGGAGATAGTTAAAATCGGAGAGCCAATTTTAACTGAATCACCCTCAGAAACAAACACGTCTTGTATAATACCATTAACAGTAGAAAAAACTTGGTATTGATTTTTGCTTTTAATAATTCCTGAAGCATATATAGATTCGGAAATAGAGGAAACTACTGGTGTTATTTTTTCTGTTTTATCTTTACAGGATACGATGGTAATACCTAATAAAAATAGAAATATTATTGTTTTCATATTTTTGAATTCATAGTATTAAAGTTACAATAAGAATTTTAGTAAAAGAAAATTAATTTATATTTTATCAAATTTATAACTAACCGAATTGCAACTCACTTTAATAGGGTCTATTAAAAATTCATAAAAGCTCTTAGTGACATTAATTCTATAGTAAGTAAATATTGACTTTGTTAAACATAAATAGCCTTACTCTATTTAAGTAAGGCCATTCACTTAATATCAAATTGATTATTTATAAAGTTCCTCTTCTAGCTTGCTCAGCTTCTATTGATTCAAACAAAGCTTGAAAATTACCTTTACCAAATGATTTAGCTCCTTTACGTTGAATTATTTCAAAAAATAAAGTTGGTCTGTCTTCTACTGGTTTTGTAAATATTTGTAATAAATACCCATCTTCATCTCTATCTACCATAATACCCCATTTTTTTAACACTTCCATATCTTCTTCAATAATCCCTACTCTATTTTTAACTGTATCATAATAAGTTCCTGGTACATATAAAAACTCTACACCACGTTTACGCATTTCAGAAATAGTAAATACAATATCATCTGTAGCAACAGCAATATGTTGGCAACCTTCTCCATAGTAAAAATCTAAATACTCCTCAACTTGCGATTTCTTTTTACCATGTGCTGGCTCATTAATTGGAAATTTAATGCGTCCATTTCCATTAGTCATTACTTTACTCATTAAAGCTGTGTACTCTGTAGAAATATCTTTATCATCAAACGTTACTAAGTTTGCAAAACCCATAACATCTGCATAAAAACTAGCCCATTTATTCATAGATCCAAGCTCAACATTACCAACCATATGATCAATATACTTTAAACCTGTTGCTGTTGGTTTATATTCCGTATCTAATTTTTCATAGCCTGGCATAAACACACCTTTGTAATTTTTACGCTCAATGAACATATGTATGGTTTCTCCGTAAGTATGAATACCAGCTTTTACAATTTCACCATTTGCATCACTCATAACAGTTGGCTCCATAAAAGATTTCGCACCGCGTTTCGTAGTTTCTTCATATGACTTACGAGCATCATCAACCCACAATGCAATTACTTTTACACCATCTCCATGCTTACGAATATGATGAGAAATTTCACTTTCTGGATCAAAGGGAGACGTTAATACTAAGCGAATTTTATCTTGTACTAATACATAAGATACTCTATCACGAGAACCTGTTTCTAACCCAGCGTAAGCAAGTTCCTGAAAACCAAAGGCAGCTTTATAAAAATGAGCTGCTTGCTTAGCATTACCTACATATAATTCAACATAATCGGTTCCATTAATTGGCAAAAAGTCTTGCGCTTTTTCAAATACTTTTTCTCCACTATAATCGTAGTTTTTTACATTAGTTAAATCTGCTACTGACATGATATTTAATTTTAAGATTTATAATTTTTGATGTGTTATTTATATTCTTCTCTACTATTCTCGAAGTGACAATAATTTTTATGCTATTTCAGGTTTACTCATCCATGATTTATAGTAATCCTTTACTTCATATTTCATGGCTTCTGTTGTAATTTTTAAAGCATTAAATGGATCAATCATTACTGCCAATTCCTTAGTTTCTTTTTTACCAACACTTCTTTCTATAGCTCCTGGGTGAGGGCCATGAGTTACGCCAGCTGGATGCAACGTAAATTGACCTGCTTTAATATTATTTCGACTCATAAAATCACCATCTACATAATACAATATTTCGTCGGCATCAATATTACTATGATGATAAGGAGCTGGAATTGCATCTCGATGATAATCGTATAAACGAGGAACGAATGAACATATTACAAAATTACGTCCTTCGAACTGTTGATGAATTGGGGGTGGCAAATGAATACGGCCGGTAATTGGTTCGAAATTAAAAATAGAAAAAGCGTAAGGATAAACATATCCATCCCAACCAATTAAATCAAAAGGGTGAGTCTCATAAACGTATGGATAAATTAATCCTTTCTTTTTAATCATTACTTTAAAATCACCGTGTTCATCATGAGTTTCAAAACTATGTGGCAATTTAAAATCACGTTCACAAAACGGAGAATGTTCTAACAACTGTCCAAATTCATTACGATAACGCTTTGGTGTACGAATAGCACTGTTAGACTCTATGAATAAAATTTTATTTTCATTAGTATC
>JAYSTR010000087.1:0-30032 GCA_043719555.1 Bacteroidota bacterium
ACGGAATGCGACATTGCGGCTGCGACTCGATTTATCACGCACTCCGAAACTGGCGGCTTTACCTTGGGAATATCTTCGCACTCCGAATAATGACAATCATGGAATGATAACTCTCAGAATGATTCTCTTATAGTTAATGTTACTGGACAGTATTACGCTACTATAACGAATACTAATAATTGTGTGGCTCATGATACTATTAATGTAACTGTTATCGGGCAAGCTCCAATAGCTACATTTACTAATGGGATTGCTTGTAAAAATAATGTGGTTTTGTTTAATGATAATTCGACGCCGCCTTTAGGAAATACAATTGCTTCATGGTTTTGGAATTATGGAGATGGAACAACACAAAGCGACACATCGCATTTACAAAACCCATTTTATACTTATGCAGATACGGGAAATTATCAAGTTAATTTAACAGTTACAACCGATGTTGGGTGTAAGCAAACACTTATAAAACAAGTTCACATTGCACCACAACCTCTTGTAAACTTTAGTAATATTATCGCTTGTCAAAATGATAGTGCTTTGTTTAATAATCTTAGTACATCTTTAAATTATTCGCCGTTGCTATATAAATGGAATTTCGGAGATATTACAAGCGGGGTTAGTAATGTGTCTGTTTTGCAAAATCCAAAGCATTTATTTTCACAGCAAATTCCCTATAATGTTAAATTAATAACAACGAATAATGCAGGTTGTAAAGATTCTGTTACAAAAAGTATTATTGTTAAAGCTCAGGTTGCGGCGAGTTTTTCAACGACTTCATTATGCTCAAATGTGCCAATAAAATTTACAAGTACATCTATATTCCCTGGTCAAAGTAATCAAAATCCGCACATTTGGAATTTAGGAACAGGCAATATTAATTCTTTAAATGTTATAACACAATACCCACTTTCAGGCACATATCCTCTAACCCTTACGGTTAATGGATCAAATGGGTGTGTGTCTTCTATCACCAAAACAATTGCTGTAGGCGATAAACCGGTTGCTAATTTTTCTGTTAACAATGTTTGTTTAAACAATAGTAATAGCTTCAATGATTTGTCATCAGCACAAAGTGGAGCTCTTACGAGTTGGAATTGGAAACTAAATAATGTGCTTTACTCAATCAATCAATCTCCAACATACACAGCAACACAAGTAAATACTAATACCGTTCAACTAGCAGTGATAAATTCTTTTGGTTGCAAGGATTCTGTTACTAAACAATTTATAGTTTATCCTTTGCCAATTGTAAATTATACAACAAATCCACAAGAATTTTATACAGTTAATACGCCTATTACATTTACTCCGTCTATTTCAAATGCACAACAATACATCTGGAGTTTTAGTAATCAACTAAATAGCACAAGCGCTCAACCAACTATTTCATATTCGGCAGTTGGCACATACTCAAGTGGTTTAGTACTTACAGATGTAAATGGTTGTATAGGGTCTAAAACAAAACAATTTGTAGTAAGTGATATAGTTACAGATATAGCTGTAATTGCTGTTCATTTAGAAAAAACAGCCAATGATTTTATGATTGTATCGGCTGATGTGGTTAATTATGGTTCTACTCCTTTAACAAAGTTCGATTTATTGTATTCTGTTACTAATGCAGGTTCTGTTAAGGAGACGTGGACGGGTGTTTTAAATCCAGGTAATATTTTGTCGTATACATTTACTGCTAATAGTAAAATAGTTACTGAGCAAAATAATTATTCTGCTTGTGTTACAGCTAATTTTATTAATGGCGAATTTGATGTTAATGAAAGTAATAATACATTATGTAACGTGTTAAATGCAAATACAATTGAAGTGTTAAATCCTTATCCCAATCCTTCGGTTGGAAATATTACGTTACCAATTGTTTTAACTAAGGATGTTGATTTTAGTATTGATATTTATGACGAACTGGGACAAAACACTTTTTCTCAAACTGCTTTTAAAGGTTTACAAGGGTTAAATCAACTTATTATACCAACGCTTAATTTCTCTAAAGGAGCCTATGTTATAAAAGTTATTATTGAAGATAAACTATTTATTAAAAAGATTTTAAAAACTGCTGGTAGATAAAAAATGGATTTAATTTTCGCGACTCATAACCTTTATAAACTTACCGAAGTAAAAATGTTACTACCGGATAGTATTAATTTATTGAGCTTAACTGATATACATTATACTACCGAAATAGATGAAACAGAAACCACGCTAGAAGGAAATGCTTTATTAAAAGCCCAAACAATCTTTAATCATACTCAAATAAATTGTTTTGCTGATGATAGTGGTTTGTTAGTGGATGCTCTTAATGGAGCACCTGGCGTATATTCTGCTCGTTACGCAGGTGAACCAAAAAATGATGAAAACAATCTTCAAAAATTATTAAGAGAATTAAACAGTGGAGAAAATCGTAAAGCACATTTTAAAACAGTTATTTCACTTATACTTAATAATAAATCATATTCGTTCGAAGGGGTTATAAACGGAACAATTATAACTGAAAAAAAAGGAACTCACGGTTTCGGATACGACCCTATTTTTATGCCTGACGGCTATTCTAAAACCTTTGCTGAGTTAAGTTTAGTCGAAAAATCAACGATTTCACATCGGGCAATAGCTGTAAAAAAACTGGTTACTTTTTTAGATAGTTGTTTTTAGTTTTTTGTCAGTTCGAACTTAGTCGAGAACATGGTGCTTTTCATCTTGAATGCGCTCGATGTGACATTATTTTCATTGAAAACATAAAAACAGAGTAGCATTACCACATTTTTTATACCTTTCTGCAATTCTAAATCTATATGTATAAACTATTTTTTTTTCTGACATTTATAAGTATTTCAGCTCATACAAATGCTTGTCAATGCCCAATAACTTCTTTATCAAAAGAAGAATTAAATAAATACGATTTAATTTTTAAAGGAAAAATCGAATCAATTAAAATAACTAATACCATTAATAGCGAAGCTGTTTTTTATGTGGATGAGTTGTACAAAGGAAATTTAGCGCAACACTTTACAGTATATTTTAATGATAAAGATGAATGTAAATTACCTATGCGGGTTGGTGATGAATGGCTAATTTATACTAATTACAAACAGATTGATAAAGGGAAGCTTGATTTTTGTAGTAGAAGCAGAACCTATATTAAAAATGCAAAGGAAGATTTTTTTGCAGTTACAACTGGGGTGTCTTACGATGAAGAATGTCGGTTTTTACAAACAACTCTTGGTTTACATAAATTATTAAAGGATGTTCCAAATCGAGCCGAAAATCGTAATATTATTCCTAATAAAAATCAATTTATTCTAACATTATTAATATCTCTATTAGGTATTATTGGTTTTTATTGGTTAATCAAAAAAGTATTAAAGTAAATTCACATCGCATGAAAGTTCAATTACATAAATTACATCCTTGGCATGGTATATCTTATGGCTCTAAGGCACCAGAAATAGTTACATCTTACATCGAGATGGTTCCAGCAGATTTCGTGAAATACGAAATAGATAAAGAATCGGGTTATCGTAAAGTTGATCGCCCTCAAAAGTTTTCAAATATAATTCCTGCGCTTTATGGTTTTGTGCCTCAAACGTATTGTGGTGAATTAGTTGCTGAGCGCGCTAATCAAAAAACAAATCGTACCGACATTGTTGGCGATGGAGATCCTTTGGATATTTGTGTGTTAAGCGAACGTAATATTACTAGTGGCGATTTTATTTGTGAGGCTATACCAATTGGTGGTTTCAGAATGATTGACAAAAACGAAGCCGACGATAAGATTATTGCTGTAATGGCAAAAGATGAAATATATAGTCAGTGGAAAGATATCAGTGATGTACCAGTACAAATGATTAATCGGTTACGCCATTATTTTTTAACCTATAAAAATATTCCGGGCGAATCAACTGCTATTGTTGAAATTACTGAGACTTATGGGAGAGAAGAAGCTCTGGAAGTTATTAAGCGAAGCATTACTGACTATAACAAAACCTTTAAATCCTTTATGGATTTAGGAATGTAATTAGCTTTATTTATTGAGGTTACTCTGTCAGTTCGAGCGAAGTCGATAACAAGAATTTTTTGACGTGATTTTTTTGTAACTTTTTTCATCAAGAAAAAAAAGTTATTATAATACATAAAAAACAAAATATGCCATTTACTAAACTCGGATTATCAAAACCTTTAATTGAGGCCATAACATTACAAAAATTCGAAAAGCCTTATCCTATTCAGGAGCAAGCGATACCAGCTATTTTAAATGGTAACGATATTTTAGGTATAGCACAAACAGGTTCAGGCAAAACGGCTAGTTATGTGTTGCCTATTTTGGAGCAGTTTCAAAATTATCCCGCTTCTAAAAACCGACATATAAAAGCACTCGTGTTGGTCCCTACGCGCGAGTTAGCAATGCAAGTAAAAGAAGTGTTCACGGCTTTAAGTTCTCAACTACCTGCCAAAACTAAAAACTTAGCTGTGTTTGGTGGTGTGGCTATTAATCCACAAATGATTGCTTTGCAAGGTGTAGAAATATTAATTGCAACGCCAGGTAGGTTATTAGAACTGATTGATAAACGCGCCGTGTCGTTATCAGCTGTAAAGATTTTAGTTTTAGATGAAGCAGATAAAATGCTGAATTTAGGATTTAAAGAGGAAATGACTCAGCTCGTTGATTTGTTACCTAAGAACCGTCAAAACCTTTTGTTTTCAGCTACTTTAAGCGATGATTTAAATAACATCAATCGTCGTGTTTTAAAAAATCCAGTAGTTGTTAAGGTTGAAGAGGAAATTAAAAACTTAGATTTAATAAAGCAGTTTGCTTATTTAATTTCGGAAGAAAAAAAAGGACCTCTATTACGTTACATTATCAAGCAAAATAAAATTAAACAAGTGCTCGTGTTTACATCTTCGGTGCATAGAGCAGATGCCGTTGCTGTAAAATTGAATGCTAATAGAATTAATGCTGTATCCATTCACAGTAAAAAAAGTCAAGAGGCTCGTACTGAAGCCTTGGCTTTGTTTAAATCAGGTGATATTAGGGTATTGGTTGCAACCGATTTAATGGCACGCGGTATAGATATTAAATTTTTACCTTATGTGATAAACTATGAACTTCCGCGTTCTCCTAAAGATTACATTCATCGTATAGGTAGAACGGGTAGAGCAGAAGCGTCAGGTGAGGCTATCTCATTAGTTTCCCCTGAAGAAGAACACCATTTTAAAGTTATTCAAAAAAAAATGGGAAAGCGCGCAACGATGATTGATGGAAATACAATTAATTTGAAGGATTTTTAGTTAAGCGAATATTTAAATGAGTCATCGTTAATTTATTTAAGTTAACGCATACCTTGGTAATAGTGCGGTTGATGTGCACGACCGGTGCGAAATTCTAGTTTTTCTTGAGGTAATGCGAAGATTGTGTGTAAAGAAAAATGAATTTGGCGTTCGTGCTTGACTTTTTTGATTCTTTTTTCGTCAAGAAAAAAAGAATATGTTTAATAAAATATTTTGGTTAAACCCTATTTAAGCGATAATTTTGAATTTTCTGACATTAAAATCAAAAGATATATCAACAGTCTTTTTAATTGACTTTAAACATTTGATTATCAATTAATTAAATTCAATGTTAACCGATTATTAACTGTTAATTAACAACTTTTTAACCAATTATAAACTTGTAGTATTTTAGGATTCGTCTAAATGGTGTAGGTTATTAACAATTATGAACGTATATTTGTTGAAAACTGTTAAACTCCATTAAAGATGTTTGAGATATTAAAAAGCTTTGAAAGTAAATTTGGATCTCTTAAGAAAAAGGGATTGCGTATTGAAGGTTTATCTATGATTGATCCCAAGCGTAAGAAGCATGTGATTATGATTTCTAAGCCATTTTTATTTGATAACAGACAATTACCAAAATCTTACGAAGGTTTAGATATTAAATCTAAGATTGAAGGTGGTTTACCAGAAGAATTTAAAATTGAAAAGGAAGCTATAAAAAAAGATTATTTATGGGCGCCTAGTAAATTTGAAAAATACGTTGATCGTTGTTCTGAAGACATTAAAAAACAATTTGGTAATCCAAATATGTCTCGTACGGAAATGCTTGATGCACTTGCGTTTGGGAGCTTTGAAGATCATAAATTAAAAACATTAAATTTAATTAAAGAAGGAAAAATTCCTGCTATTAATTTAAATTAAGATAAGGCAATTGACTAGGGAATAATTAAGGGTTAAACTTTTAAAATTGCTTCAAAAAATCCTTTCAGAAATGAGAGGATTTTTTTTATAAATATACTCTAATGTTTTTGTCACATCGAGCGTAGTCGAGATGTATGAATAAAGTTCTCAACCGCGTTCGATGTGATATAAGATTATTTGAAATCCCGAGGAGTCAAGTAATAGGCTTTGTGCTTTCAATATTTATACAGTATATTCCTACAGATTATTATGGTTTATTTGCGGTGTTTACTGTTTAATTTATAAATGTTAAATCATATATTTACGCAACTATAATTTAGTGAAAGATACAGTAGATCAAATAAAGGCGCCAATTAGTTACCACATGGATGAGTTTGAAATTAAGTTCAAACAATCCATGAAAAGTAATGTGCCGTTACTTGATAAAATCACGAATTATATTGTTAAGCGAAAGGGAAAACAAATACGGCCGATGTTTGTTTTTTTGAGTGCTCAATGTGTTGGCGAAATAAATGAAAGTTCTTATAGAGCTGCCTCATTGATAGAGTTATTGCATACTGCAACATTGGTACATGATGATGTGGTGGATGATAGTAACGAACGCCGCGGTTTTTTTAGCGTAAATGCTTTATGGAAAAATAAAATTGCAGTATTAGTTGGCGATTTTTTATTATCAAGTGGTTTGTTGTTATCTATTGATAATGGCGATTTTCATTTATTGAAGATTGTGAGTAACGCTGTGCGAGAAATGAGTGAAGGCGAATTATTACAAATAGAGAAAGCACGTAAGCTTGATATATCCGAAGAGGTTTATTTTGAAATTATTACCAAAAAAACAGCGACACTTATCGCAGCTTGTTGCGCCGCTGGTGTCGCATCAATTACCAATGATGAAAAGCAAATAAATTTATTTAAAGATTTTGGAACTTACACAGGTATTGCGTTTCAAATTAAAGATGATTTATTTGATTTTGGCGATGATACATCTATAGGAAAGCCTACAGGCATTGATATTAAAGAAAAGAAAATGACGTTACCTTTAATCTATGCATTGAATAACAGTTCATGGCTTGAGAAAAGAAAAATTATTAACATCGTTAAAAATCATAATAACGATCCTAAAAAAGTTTCCGAAGTTATTAATTTTGTAATAGAAAAAGGGGGCTTAAAGTATGCTGAAACTATTATGCACGACTATAAAGATAAGGCCTTGGCTTTATTAAATGAAGTGGCTGATAGTCCATCAAAACAAAGCCTAATACAATTAGTAAATTATTCCATTGAAAGAAAAAAATAAGAACATGAGCACTTTAAAATCTATTAGTTTAATTGCAGTAACATTAATTAGTATTAATTTTTTATTTGCCAATTGCAAAAGTGGTCAAGCAGAAAATGAAAAAGCAAAAAACGATTCTATTGCTATCGCTGCTGCAACAACAAAAACAGTTTCTTCTCAATTTTCAAAATACATTATTAATCCACCTGATAGCGATTACACGGGTGATTATTTAGATAGATATGAAAATGGTATTATAAAATTTAAAGGCTTTTTTAGATTTGGTCAACGCCATGGGCAATGGAATGCCTTTTACGATAATGGTGAAATGTGGAGCGAATGTTTTTATGATAAAGGAAATAAGCATGGCTCTACAAAAGTGTATTATCCGAATGGTAAATTGCAATACGAAGGCTGGTACAAAAATGATTTGCGCGATAGTTTATGGTTTTACTATGACGAAACTGGTAAAGAAGTTGATCGCAGAGCTTATCGTAAAGATGAAGAAACAGGCCTGGTTAACTAGAATTTTCTGAAACGACTTTTTATATTCATTTTATTATTTGGTGATTTTTTAATTGCTGTTTCTCAAGAGGAGCCAATATATTGCTTTGATATAAAAGCAGGAATGGGAAATTATTCCTTTAATGGAACTAAAGTAATGAAAAAAATGAACCCAGATGTTGGTTCGCACGGTTCAAGAGTTTATCCATTTTTTACCGCATATAATGTCTCGAATAATTATACGCCTTATTTTAGTGTAGGTTTGGGAATAAGAGCAAATAGATTTTTTGAATTTTCTTTATCTGGAGTTTATAGTTATTATAAATATAAATTTAATTATGAAGATGTAATTGAGAAGTATAATTATCAGACTCCGAATTATGATAGAACTATAAGTACAATAGATGGTACAGTTACAAATCATGATATTAGATTTGAATTTGCACCGATTGTTAGAATTTGTAATACCAAAATTGTTTTTGGGATAATAAATATTGACTTCATACAATCTAATAAAAAAATGAATTTAGGTACAACCACAGAGTATAGTGTTATTTCAAAACAACATACTGGAACTGATGGGCAACACTCAACGGATTCAATTGTTTCTATAAAAAACATTGCAGATTATGCCCCCTCATTTTATTTGCGCGATTTTATTTATTTCCCTATATCTATTGGGATAGAGCAAGAAATACCTATTAAGAGGTTACGCTATATTGTTGGTTTAAAAGCAATTTATACAAATCGAATTAATAACGGATCAATAGTCGGTTATGTTGGCGTTCGTTTATCTGAAGCATACACTTGGCAAAAAGACCGAAATAAAAATTCTGACAAATAGATTGAATGTTTTTTTCGTAACTTCACTAGATGAATTTTAAACATTTAGTTCTCTTCTTTTGTTTAGTAACTTCGATTGCTAAATCACAAAAAGTTTCTTGTCAATCAAATAAAAAAACGACATCTATTAGTTCGTTGTATTATTCTGCTGATAATTTACGTAGCGATACCATTGATGTTTTAAACTATACGATCAATTTAGATATTACAGATTTCACTAATCAAACTATTAAAGGTAGTACAATTGTAAAATTTGTTCCAAAGCTTAATACGCAAAGTTTTATTCATTTAGATTTATTGCAATTAACGATTGATAGTATTAAACAAGCAAATACAACATTAACATTTACCTACAACGATACCTTATTGAAAGTTAATTTTGTAAGCCCATTAACTACAAATGATACAACTTTAGTTGAGGTGTTTTATCACGGTCATCCGCAAGTTGATCCAACGGGCTGGGGAGGTTTTTCGTTTGAAGGTAATTACGCCTATAATTTAGGAGTTGGCTTTGGCGCTAATCCACACACCTTCGGCAGATCTTGGTTTCCGTGTTTTGATAATTTTGCGGAAAAATCAACCTACGAATTTAATATTATCACTACTGCACCAAAAACTTCTTTTTGTAACGGACAATTGATATCTGATGTTGTTAATGGTGCTAATCATACTCGAAAATGGATTTTGAATAAAGAAATTCCTTCATACTTAGCATCTGTTTCGGTGGCTGATTACACACAAGTAAATTGGAATACAACTTCGCTCAATGGTAATTTGCCTATTACCTTAGTGGCTCGTGCAACAGATACAACTGGATTAAAAAATGGCTTTGTGCATTTACCAAATGCTATACACGGCTTCGAAAATTATTACGGGCCTTATGCCTGGAATAGAGTAGGGTATTGCTTAACACCTAATGGTGCAATGGAACATCCAACAAATATTTCGTACCCAGTTGCATTTACAGCAATTGCAAATGAGTCGAGTTTAATGGCTCACGAATTAGCTCATCATTGGTGGGGCGATTTAATGACTTGTGAAACACAAGAAGATATGTGGCTTAATGAAGGAATGGCTAGTTATAGCGAGCGTTTGTTTTTAGAGTATACTTATAATTATTCGAAATATTTAGCTGAGGTAAAAACTATACACGATGATATTTTAAAATATGTGCATCTGCGAGAAAAAGGATTTAGAGCCATATCTGGTGTTCCCTTTGAATATACGTATGGCGATCATGTGTATAAAAAAGGAGCTGATGTTGCTCACACCCTTCGTACTTATATGGGTGATACGGATTTTTTTAATGGATTAAAATATGTCATGCAACAAAAGGCGTATAAGAATATGAATAGCCTTGAGTTTAGAGATTTGTTAGAAACATCATCTGGAAAAAACTTACATCCCTTTTTTGATAATTGGGTTTTAAATGGAGGCTGGCCGCACTTTTCAATCGATTCCGTGAAAACGATTAATGCAACTGCTCCTTATACATCTGTAGTTTATGTTAAACAAAAATTATTTGGAGCGCCTAGCTTGTACTCAAATGTGCCTTTAGAATTAACGGTGATGAATAGTTTGTGGAATAAAGAAGTAGCTCCAATTGTAATGAATGGAATGGCGAATTCTTTTACCATACAAACAACAACTCAACCAAAATTTGTTGGAATCAATGTTGAGTCTAAAATTAGTGACGCAATTTCATCAGAATATAAAACAATAAAAACCACAGGGAATATTACGTTTAGTTTAGGTCGTGCTTTATTAATGGTTGCTAATAAAGGTGTAGACTCTTCTTTTGTTCGAATAGAACATAATATCGTTGCACCTGATGCGATAAAAAATAATACTAATAATTATACTTTAAACTCTCAACACTATTGGAAAGTAGATGGTTTAATGAGTAATGGTTTTGTTGGCAAATTGAGATTGAATTATGATGGGAATAAAAACCCAAGTGGTAATAGTTACATAGATACCTGCTTAACTACAATTAATGGCGATAGTATAATATTGTTATATCGAAAAAATGCAGCAGATGATTGGAGTGAATTGTCTAATTATATTAAGTTTAAAATTGGTGCACGTTCAGGGTTTTTTACTACTGATTCATTCAGACTTGGGGAATATGTTTTTGCTAATGGTGCTAGTCATCTTGCAACTATACTTGAAGAAATACACAATGCTGAACCACAAATGGAAGTGTATCCAAATCCAACCAAGGATGAAATAACGATTAATGTAATAAATTACCATTTTTCTAAAAATAGTAGTATTATTATTTTTGATATGATGGGTAAAAAATTGAAAACAATTACCTTAACTGATACGGAAACAAAAATTAATTTAAAGGATTTACACCTAATTCCTAATACTTATATCATTAATGTGATGGAAAAAAATAAGAGTGTTATGAGTAGAAAAATTATTCTCGAATAATTTATATTTTCCCGAAAATAGTTAAAGAAGCATTTTCCTTTTTACGCATTAATTCAGCATCGGCTGAGGTTTTATCTTTATAACCACATAAGTGTAAAATGCCGTGTATCATTACGCGATGTAGTTCAGTATCAAAATCTACTTTAAATTTTTTTGCGTTTTCAGTCACTCTATCAATACTAATAAAAATATCGCTATTAATTTTTTTTGCTTCTGTATAATCAAACGTAATAATGTCAGTAAGAGTATTATGATTAAGATGTTTGATGTTTATTTCTAATAATTCATCATCATTACAAAACATATAATTGATAGTACCAAGTGTATGTTTTTCTTTTTCAGTAATAGTTTTAATCCACCGTTTAAGTTTGGCTTTATGCTTTAACTTAAAATTAATACTTTGATTATTAAATGATACAGCCATTTATTTGTTGCGGTTTTTATTTTTAATCATAAAAAACAAGGTAATACACAATACTGGCAAGCTTATTTTAAATAAATGCTCTGCCTTATGAGTTGTTATAAATAAGTACAATAAAATGCTGCTAGAAATTACAGCACAAGTAATACCAGCATAGGTTAAAATTTTAAAAGTTTTTGGATTCAATATAATAACTGTTAAGCTCTGTTTGTATTAAAGGTTAACATTACCTCTTGGCCGTTGTTATTATACTCTACCTTATCGGCTAAGTTTTTCATTAAAAAAACCCCACGCCCGTGAGGCTTATCAATATATAAAGGGTCTGTTGGATCCGGTAAAGCATCATAATCAAATCCTTCGCCTTCATCAGCCACCATAAATTTTAAATACTTAGCCCCCGATTCAAATCCAATTTTAACATGTTTTTCAGGATTACTTTTGTTGCCGTGATATATAGCATTATTTACAGCCTCTGTAACAGCAATCATTATGTTGCCATAACTATCTTCGTTTACATTAAAAATATCACATACATCTTCAACTAATCGTTCTACTAAACGCATATTATCTGCACACGATGTTATGTTTAATCTATTTCCTTTAGTCGGTATCATTATTGGTTGACGCTGTTAAAATATTGATTCACTTTTTGTTTGTAATATGGCGTTAGACTTGGAGAAACGGTATTTAATAGCTCCAATTCCTTAGCTCGTAATCTTTTATACTCTAAAAACTGCGTAGGGTTACTTAAATTTTGATTTTTTGCTTCATTACTTTTACGTTGCTCATCTTGCTCACGTTCGCGCTCTGCTTTCTCGCTTTCTAACAGCTTTGTAATAATATCCTGTTGGCGTTTCATAGTCTCCTGAGAGATGCGTTTGTTAACAATATCAGTTTCGGTTTGCTCCATCATTTCGGCAATATTACCACCCGGGTTTTGCCCTCCATCTTTTTTAATTTTGTCCATCATTTGTTGCATTTGCCTGCGCAGAGCTTCCTGCTGAGCTGCCATTTTAGCTAATTGTTCGCTCATACTTTGTCCTTGTCCTTGTTGTCCTGGCATCATCCCTTTTCCTTCACCTTGTTGCCCCATACCACTTTGTCCTCCCGGTTTTTGCCCGCCTGGCTTTTGCCCAGGTTTTTGGCCACCCGGTTTTTGTCCTTGCTGCTCTAATTGCTTTTTTAATTCTTCGAGCTGTTTATTTAATTGTTGTTGCATTTGGCGCATATTGGCCATACCTGGTTTACTACCTGGTTTTGAACTTGGCTTGCCTTTTCCAGGCTTATTACAACTTCCGCTTCCGGGTTTTTGTTCTTTTTGAGCCTTGGCTTGTTGTTGCATTTGTTCTAATGATTCATTTAATAATAAGGCTAAATTATTTATAGAAGTCATAGAGTATTGCATGCGCATTTGTGCGTTTGAAGGAACACGCTCTGTTAACTCAGTAAGTGCTTTACCCATATTTAAATGTATCGCACTTATTTCGCGATTAACAGTTGCACTAATTTGAGGATTGCGCTTACTCAAAGCCAATAAACTATCCTCTATAATTTTGCTATCGTCCTGTAATTTTTTTTGTTCTTGTGGTATCTTAATATATTGAGGGTTATCAATGCGTGTTTTAGCTAATTGATTCATTAAGTTTTCTTGGGCAAAAGATACATTTAATAAGTTTTCAAGAATTTGACGAACAGCCTGCATATCTTCTTCATTTTCTTCTTTCTGCATCTCGTTCATCGCTTTTTGCATTTTGTTTTGCATCTCTTGCATTTTTTCTGATGCATTTTTTTGAGATTTAGCGGCATTTTTTTTATTGTTTTTATTTAGTTCTTCCGAACTATTTTGCATTTCCTTACTAACATCTTTTTGTTCCTCATCTGTTTTAGGTATTTCATTGGGTTGCTCTAATTCTTTATTTTTTTCTTGTAAGTCTTGTAATTCTTTTTTTAAATCATCAAACTGTTTATTTAAATCGTCTTGTTTTTTTTCTAACTCTTTGGAGTTATTTGTTTTTTGTTCTTCGTTTTTAGAATCTGGTTGTTTGCCATCAGTCTTTTTTTCTTCGTCTGTTTTCTGTTTTTCTTTAGGGTCTTCAATCCCCTTGTCTTTTTTGTCTTGTTTTCCTTCAGTCTTTTCAGTATCTTTCTTTAGGGCATCTTCCTTCTTTTTTAAATCGTCTAATTTATCAATGGCTTGTTGCATTTTTTGCTCAACTTCCATTTGCTTAAAGGCTTCTAAAGTACGGTCCAATTCCTTTTCCATGTCTTTATTAGAAAGTTTTAATTCTTCCAATTTTTGTTGAACTTGATTTTTATCAAGCTTATCCATTAATTTATTTAACTCGTCAAATAGTTTTTTCATTTCTGGAGTCATAATATTTTCAAATAACTTCTCCAATTCTTTTTGTTTTTCTAAAATTGATTCATCGAGCTGAGTGTTTTCGTTTTGTTGCTCATTATTTAATTGATTTTCCTGTTTAGTTTCTTCAATTTTATTTTTTAATTCGTTTTGTTTCTTTAAAATATCTTCTAGTTTTTTCTTTTCTTCCCAACCCATTTGTTTTTTATCGTTGAGTTTCTTTGCTAACTCATTAATATCTTTTTGTAATTCTTTGGCTTTTTTTATGCCATCATCAATATCCTTTTTTATTTCAGAATTATTTTTGTCGGTAGTTTTATTTAACTCATCAATTGTTGGCGCTTTAAATTCCATCATCTGTGTTTTAGCAGATTTAGCGCCATTAACACCATCATTATCCCATACTTCAAAGTAATATTCGATTTTGTCTCCAGGCAAGGTATTAAAGCGCGACGCATCAAAATAATAAAAATAGGGTTGTGTTATTTGTTGCTTATCAATGTTGATGATTTGCTCGTTATTTTTTACGATGGCTTTGCCTGTACTATCTTGCGAGTAATGCGTGCATTTAAAAACTAAACGAGTAAAGCCATAATCATCCTTGACAGAGCCCGAAAAATAAATACTCTTAGGATTTAATGAATCGTGTTTTTCACTTACATCAATTACAGGAACTTGGTCGGCAATTACATTGATGGTGTAGTTAACTGAATCGGGATTGCGTTTTAAAAACTGATTTAATGATTTAATAGTATAAGATGAGGTATGCATCATACGTTTAGAAAAAGAAAACTCATTTTCCGACGAATGATTAGTATTAATAAGTGTATCATTAAATTGAAGAAAAATTTCATCAGTGTTTTTTGTATGAAAGACCCAATTTAATTTAGTGCCTTGAGGCAATTGCATATCTCCAACATTAGAAACTGTTTCGTTTTTTTTATTTAAATAACTTGGGTAGGTTAATTGTATGTCAAATTTTACTAGCATTGGTTTTGGAAGAACTGTAAGCTCGTATGACTTTGAATTAAAGCCAGCTGCATTAAATACAAAGGCTTCATTTTTTTGAACATTTTTAAACGTGTAAGAATAATTAACGTTATCAATTCTATCCATCTTATGTTCAATGCCATCAACCGAAATAAAAACTTCATTAGGAATTTCATTGCCATCAATAACTAAATCCAAAACATAATCTTGTTGTTGTATAGCTTGTAACGATTTATTATTGATCTGAAATTTAAAAGGAGCTTGTTTTTCGAAATACGTTTGATGGAATACAATACGCTCTGTGCCATCTTTAATAATGCTAGGTTTAATAGCAAATACTAATAACATTAAGGCAATTGGGGGCAAAGCAAATTTTAAATACTTTTTATTTTCGCTTAAATCAATAGCCGAAGTAAATGGAATTGGTTTTAGTTCCATCATTTTTTGATTGATACTAGCTTCTAATAAATCTGTAGATAAAACGGAATTACTATTACTGCGTTGTAATTGTAAGGTGTTTAATAATTTATCATTAATGTTTGAAAAGTGCTTCCCAATAATAGTAGCAGCATCATCGTGTGAAATGGTAGCGCCTAGTTTGTTTAGTTTTAATAATGGTAATACAATATATTTTGTAATGACAAAGGCGCTACTTAAAATAAAAGTATAAAATAAAACGGTACGAGTGGTTGTGCTAAACTCTGCAAAATATTCGGCAATTACTAAAAATAAAAATGCAGCTACTAATAATCCGCATGTATATAACAATCCCTTAATAAATTGATTTTTATAATACTTACGAATAAACTCATCGAGTTTTAATAGTAATATATTTTGAGATTGGTTCATTAGCTAAGCATTAAATTTAGCTAAAAGCATTGGTTTTTAAAATAAAAATTGTGTTAAAGTATCAATAAAATCAACAAAAGATAATTATATTTTCACTCCAATTACTAAAATGTCATCCACTTGTTCAGTATCTGTCATCCAAGCAGTAATGGTCGACAATAATAATTCTTTTTGTTCGCTCATTGGTAATTGATGATTGTCAATTAATAGTTGAGCGAACTTTTTATATAGGAATTTTTTATTTTTTGGTCCACCAAACTGATCCGCAAAACCGTCGGTAAACGAATAAACGACATCACCTTTTTGTAAGTCTATTTGCTGGTTTGTAAAATCGTTAGCGTTTTCATCATACTTACCAACCGGCATTTTATCGGCTTTGTATTCAATTAACTCTTTTTTTCTAATTAACCATAAAGGATTATTAGCAGCCGCAAAATCTAATTTTAAGGTATCTAAATCATAGGCACATAATATGCAATCCATTCCATCCTTTGAGTTTTCGTCGCCTTTAGGATTTAGAGCTTTAATGATTTTTTTACGTTGTTCGTTTAAAATTTTTGCTGGCTCAATATGATTATTTTCTATTACATTTTCGTTTAAAAAACTAATGTTTAACAAACTCATAAAAGCGCCTGGAACTCCATGTCCTGTGCAATCAGCAGTTGCGATGTAAAATTTATTATTGTGATTTACTGCCCAGTAAAAATCGCCACTAACGATATCTTTAGGTTTATAAAATATAAAATAATCAGCTTTAAAATGTTGGTTAAAATAATCTTCGCTAGTTAGCATGGCTTGCTGTATACGTTTTGCGTAGTGTATACTATCTAAAATTTCTTTTTGTTTTTCTTCAATAATATGTTTTTGATTTTCGGCCAAAACTCTTCGGTCATCGGCAATGGACCGCTGTTTATCAACTTCTATTTTTTGAATTTCGATAATATTTTTTTGCCTATTAGTGATTCTAAATCGGTTATACATAAAAATAGAAAACAAGGCGATTAAGCCTAAACCTGCAAACAGCGCAATTTTTTGTGTTTTTTCCTGTTTTATTTGCGCATTAAATACTTTTTTTTCTTCACTCACTCTTACGCTATCTGCTGCTGCTTTTTTCTCGTAGGTGTATTGAAATTGTTTTTGTACAGTTGATTTTTTTGCATTTTCACTTTTTACACTATCAAACATCATTTTATGAAGTAAGTGTAATGTGTAGGCTTCTTTATAATTCCCTAGTTTACTATTTAGGTCACTTAAAAGTAAACTCGAATTCATTATTAATATGGGATAACCTAGTTCTTCAGCAAGTCTCATGCTGGTTTCAGCCTTTATTTTTGCAGCACTTAAATCTCCTTTTAAATTCAAAAGATTTGCAATATTAAATAACGTATTTGATGTGCCTTTTTTATCGTTTATTTCTTCCCTTATTTTCAAACAGTTTGAATAAAAAAACAATGCTTTATTTATCAATGAATCTTTTGTGTTTCTTTTTGCTTTTGGAATTAATGATCCTGATTTGTAAAGATAGTATGATGCAATATTACTATATATATCTGCCATTCCTTTTTTGTTATCCATTTCTATTTGAATAGATAAACTTTTGTGGTAATTTTTAAAAGCTAAGTCGATTAGGGAATCTTTTATATAGTTGTTTTTTGTAATTTTGGATTGAGAAACATATATAGTTCCAATATTACTTAGTGAATTTGCAATTCCATATTTTTCATCAGTTTTTACTTGATAAATTAAACTTTTTTGATAATACTCGAGTGCTTTAAATAGATCGTTTTGCTGCTGATATATTGTGCCTAAATTATTTAGACATGCAGCAATTCCTACGTAGTCTTGTATTTTTTCGCGTATAGCCAAACTTTTATGATAATAATTTAAGGCTTTCGGGATATCGCCTTGGTCATCATAAATTAGGGCGATATTATTTAAACATCTTGCAACTCCAATATTATTTTTTAGTAGTATGTTTAATTTTAAGCTTTTATTACTATAATAAACTGCTTTAGCAATATCGCCTTGCTCCTGATTTAGTAATCCAATGTTGTTTAATGTAGTTGCCATCCCGATAGAGTCGTTAACGAGCTCTTGTAATTTTAAACTTTTGTCATAAAATATAAAAGCTGTTTTATAATCGCCTTTAATATTACTCGCGAAGTAACCTTTATTTGTATATGAATCCGCTAAATGTTTTAAAAATAAATTTTTTAATTTATTTTTTGATGTTTGTGTTTTAAATGAATTTACATTTCGACTACTTATTTTAAATAACTCATCATTGTATGCCGGCCAAATATTATCATCATTTTCTGACTCAATTAAAGCAAACAATATTGCGCATCGAGTCGTATCGTGCTTAGCAAGTTTTAACGCATTTTTAAGGGAATCAATATTTTGAGAGAATAAAAACGTGCTATAAAAAAACAACACTATTATTTTTATAAAATTCGCTGGAGTTACTAATTTCATTTACTTAAGACACTTTAATGCCTATTAAACTAATATCATCTACTTGCTCGTAACCTTGTTTCCAATTTTCGATGGCTGTGTTTAATATTTCTTTTTGTTCCGTCATTAGTCTTTGGTTATTCGCTATCAACAAATCCATTAAAGGTTTGTATTTAAATTTTTTGCCTTTTTCTCCCCCAAACTGATCGGCATAACCATCCGTAATTAAATATACACAATCATTGGTTTGTAGTTGTATGCTTTGCGATGTAAACATTTTTTCATCAGAAACATAAGTGCCAATAGGCATTTTATCTGCTTTAAATTCTATTATTTCATTGTTACGTAACAACCACATAGGATTATTAGCACCAGCAAATTCAAGGGTATTATCTATTTTATTCCACACACACAAACAAATATCCATGCCATCTTTTTGTTCAGACTTACCCTCTTGTCTTAAGGCTGTAATTATTTTTTCTCGTAATTTATTAAGAATGACATCGGCTTTAAAAATTTTATGATCAACAATGATTTCATTTAAAAAACTATTCCCCATCATACTCATAAAGGCCCCAGGAACCCCGTGGCCTGTACAATCTGCTAATAAAAATACGGAACGATTATTTGGAGTGTTGTAAGCCCAGTAAAAATCACCACTTACAATGTCTTTTGGTTTAAATAAAATAAAATAGTCTTTACTGATTTTACTCCACACATCTTGCCCTGATAATACGGCTGTTTGTATACGTTTGGCGTAATTAATACTATCTATAATTTCTTTTTGTTTTACTTCAACTAATTCTTTTTGCGTTGAGATTTCAACGTTTTTAATTTCCACTAATTGTTTTTGTTCCTCAATTACTTTTTTTGCTTTTTTTGTTTTTTTATAATTGATAAATGCGATTACTCCAAAAAAACTAATAGCTACCAACGCTAATACACTTAACCAAATAATAATTGATTTTCTTCTGTTTTCAGCTTCTTTCGCTTTAATTTCTACTTGTTGTTTACCAATTTGTAATTCTTTTTTTTCACTTTGATAGAGTTGTTCCATCTCCGCAATTTTATCAAAGGATTGCATTTTGAATAACGAGTCGTGAGCACTTATATAGTCTTGAACGGACGAATAAGCATTTTTATAATCATTTGTTTTTTCGTAAACGACACCCAGGTTGTAATATAAATCGTTTAAACTAAAATAATTGTTTTCAGGCTTTGCAATTTCAATACCTTTTAAAAAATACTCTTTAGCTTTTTCAAGATCATTAATATGTATATAACCATCACCTAAGTTGTTGTAAGTAATCGCTAAAGCTCTTAAATCCCCAGATTGTTGAATAAAACCAAGTTTTTTTAAATTATATTCAATAGATTTTTGATAATCTTTCATATAAGCATAGCAAACTGCAATACTGCCATAGCTACTAGATATTCCTTCGGTATCATGCAAATTTTCTCTCATCGATAAAGCATTGAAATTATACTCTAAAGCCTTGTGTATATTTCCAGATTCAGAATATCCAATGGCAATGTTATTATAGATAGATGCTAATCCCTTTTGATGATTTAGCCTTTTGTAAATTTCAGCAGCTTTTAAATAATAATGATTTGCTAATTTATAATTTCGTTGGTCTGCATAAACAATACCAATATTTTGAGTAGCAGAGGCTACGCCTTTTTCAAATTTGATAGCTTCAAATAATTTTGTTGCATTTATATAATGAGTCATCGCAGCTGTATATTTTCCAACTAAATGATTTTGTACCCCTATAGCATTTTCTGCATTTGCTTGCTCTTTTATATTTTTATGAAACTGTGCAGATGATAAACCGTTAGTTGCGTAATACATGGCAGAGTCACCATCAGTAAATCTATAAGTAATAGATAATTTGTTTAATAGTAAAGACGAGTCAATTGGAGCACAATTTTTTACTGCATTTAATAAAGAGTCTTTTTGTGAGAAGCAATAAAATGGAAATAAAAGTACGAGAAGTAAATATGTAAATTTATTAGTCATAGATTATTTTTAATCTAAATTACAAATAAACTAACTCAATTCATACTGCATTTTACATAGCTTATAATATAAACCTTGTTCGTTGGTTATTAATTGTTGATGCGTACCCGTTTCTAATACTTCACCTTTTTGTAGTACAATAATTTTGTCAGCATTTTTTATTGTGGATAAACGGTGTGCAATAACAATGGATGTGCGGCCTACCATTAATTTATCTAAGGCTTCCTGAACTAAGCGTTCGCTTTCGCTATCTAAGCTACTGGTTGCTTCATCTAAAATTAATATAGATGGATTTTTTAATACGGCTCTTGCAATAGCTACACGTTGGCGTTGCCCACCCGATAGTTGAATGCCTCTATCGCCAACACGTGTTTCAAATTTTTCAGGAAAACTCATAATAAATTCATAGGCATTGGCTTGTTTTGCAGCATCTATAATTTCATCGTCAGTAGCATTTGGTTTTCCATATAAAATATTTTCTCTGATGCTTCCGCCAAACAATAATACATCCTGTGGCACAACAGCCATCTGATCACGTAGCTCAGTTAATTCGTAATCAGTCGATTTTTTTCCATCAATGCTATATTCACCACTATTGGGTTCGTAAAAACGCAATGCTAATGAAGCAATGGTTGATTTTCCGCTTCCGCTACTGCCAACTAATGCAATGGTTTGCCCAGCACTGGAATTAAACGACACATTTTTTAATACTTGAAAATCAGGACGAGTAGGGTAGGTGAATTGTATGTTTTTAAATTCTAAATCGCCCTTAACTCTGTTTTTATTTTGGTTGGTTAAATAACTTACATTAATAATTTCATTTTCACTATCAATAATTTCAAATACTCTGTCGGTTGCGCCTAATGCACGTTGTATGGCCGCTAATTGTTCTGGTAAGCCACCTAATGAGCCTGCCACAAATAATGATAACATCATAAACTTACCAAAATTTTCGGCAGTTAATTCGCCAGTATTTATGAGTAACAACATTTTATATAAAATAAAAAATATCGATCCGAACACACACATAATAATAAAGGCGAAAAATGTACCACGCATCACACCGTATTTAATGCCAAATATTTTTATTTCAGTTGTTACTTTATCATAACGACTAATCTCTAATTGCTCATTAGTAAAGGCTTTCACACTCGTAATTCCCGTTAATGCTTCGGATACAATAATGCTTGATTCGGATATTTTATCTTGTAATGATTTTGAATACCCTCTGATTTTTCGTCCATAAAAAATGGCTACAATTGTTATTGGTGGAATAATTATGATGAACCATTTTGCTACATCCCACGATGTGAAATACACCAATAATACTAACCCTCCAATGCCAACTATAGTTTGGCGAATTACTTCGGCAATACTTACCGTAAAGGCTTCCGAAATCACATTAATATCAGTTGCTAATCGGCTACTTAAATCTGCCACTTGATTTTTCGAATAAAAGCTCATCGGCATTTTAATCAGTTTATTAAAGGTTTCTGTTCTTAAGCCTTTTAATATATTTTCGGTAACTACAGAAAACACATAAACACGCCCAAACGAAAAAATGCCTTGTATAACCAATAGTCCAACTAATTGTAGACCTGTTGTAACTACAATTTTCTCAAAAACATCTTTTGGTTGATTAGTTTGACCTAAATAACCAAACATTTTACCTGCAATAACCGGAAAATATAGACCAACGGCTGCAGTTCCTGCCAAAAAAACTAGACCAAAAACAAATAACCATTTATTATGCTGTATATATTTAAATAGGCGAAATGATTTTTTAAAGTTTTCTTTAGAAAATTTAGCTTTTGGGAGTTCGTCGGTAGCTTTTTCTTTTTTGGCCATGATAATGAGAAATTAATGGCCAAATGTACTACTTTAGCTGTCGTGAAAATTAAAATAATCGATTTTTTCTATCAAAAAACGCTAAAAAATTTGTCTCTTTATAAAAATACATTATCTTTGCAGTCCAAAATTTAAAATTAGTCAACAATAAATACTTAATATCATGAAACGTACCTTCCAACCATCGCAACGTAAAAGAAGAAACAAACACGGATTCCGTGAGCGTATGGCATCAGCAAATGGCCGTAGAGTTTTAGCATCTAGAAGATCTAAAGGTCGTAAGAGATTAACTGTATCGAGCGAGAAAACTCATAAATAATAGCTTTTTTAAGCACTTTATTGCATTTTTAACAAAGCTACCTGTATTAACGGGTGGCTTTTTTGTTATATTTACTAGCCTAATTTCTTCGTTTATGACAAAAAAAATACTTTTCCTGTTACTATTTCCAATTGCACTAATAGCTCAACAGCATCAATCAGCTATTGAAGAGCAAAGAAATCGCTATAAAAATTACAATTTTACAACTGATGCCCAATGGGATAGTTTATTTGTTTTTGAAAATGGACCGTCTCCAATAAAAACTACTAATAATGCAAAAACGAATGCTTGTACTTTAAAGAAAAAAGTGTACGGTTGGCATCCATATTGGGTTGGTTCGGTTTACGCTAATTACGATTGGAGCATGCTAAGCGATTTTTGTTATTTTGATTATTCGGTGAGTCCAACAACGGGTAGTAATACCAATGGATCGTTTGCATGGGCTACAAGCGCCGCTGTTACTGCTGCTTTAAGTAATAGTGTGAATGTGCATTTTTGCGCAACTTTATTTTCTAGTCATTCTACATTTTGGGCAAGTTCAACGGCGCAACAAACATTCATTACTAATGCGATTAACTTATTACAGTCGCGTGGTGGTAATGGTATTAATATTGATTTTGAAGGAATGGGAGCGAGTGATAAAGCGCCATTTACAACCTTTATGACAAATTTATGCAATCAGGTACACGCCGCCAATGCAAACTATCAAGTAACGATGGCATTGTATGCTGTTGATTGGAGCGGAACTTTTGATATGCCAGCATTAAATGCCATTGTGGATGATTTTATTATTATGGGCTATGATTATTATTATTCTGGCTCAACAACAGCCGGCCCCGAAGCTCCTTTATATAATTTTCAAACAGGCTATAACCAAACATTAGCTAAATCGGTTTCGTATTATTTAAATAAAGGCGCTAGCAAAAGTAAATTGTTGTTAGGCTTGCCGTGGTATGGACGCGAGTGGGAAACTGTCGGACAACTAGCGCCATCTAGCGTAGTGAGTGGAGGGTTTACTTCATCTCGTACATATAAGTATGTTAGAGATAGTGTACAATATTATTCTCCAACAAATAGACATTGGGAAGCAAATAGTTTTAATCCTTATTTTTCATATCAAAAAGCAGGAGCGTGGAGACAGTGTTGGATAGATGATAATTATAGTTACGGACGAAAGTTTGATATGGTAAATCAGAGAGGGCTTGGAGGTATTGGTATTTGGGCATTAGGGTACGATAATGGGTATTCTGATTTATGGAATTTAATTAAAGATAAATTTTCGAGTTGTGCTACAGTTGCTTGTACGGATAGTATTTTTGATATGGGAGGACCCAATAGAAATTATAATGATAACGAAACGTTTGTATACACTCTAGCTCCAACGGGAGCAAGTAAAGTACAATTGAATTTTAGTTATGTAGTTACTGAAGCAAATTTTGATACTTTATATGTGTATGACGGACCATCCATTACATCGCCAACCTTAGGTGTTTATACAGGTACTACCAATACTGCATTTACATTAACATCTTCATCGCCATCGGTTACTATTCGTTTTAGATCAGATGTTTCAACTAATCGTTCGGGTTTTAAATGTAATTACCAATGTTTGCAAGATGCTGTTATTCCTACAACTCAAATTACAGCTCCATCGGGTTGGATTACACAAAACTTTGTTGCTAATTATACTGATACTGATAACGCAGGCGGTTCGGGCATCGAAAAAAGTTTTTACCAACCAACATATTATAATGGAATTGAGTGGCGTGCTAATGGCTTACGTGGATTTTTTAATGATGATTTTAATACCGGAGCTATTCATCCTAATTGGACAAGTGCTACGGGTACGTGGAGTTTAACATCAGGTGCATTAGTGCAAAGTGATGAGACAAATTCTAACACAAATATTTATGCAACGGTAACACAAAGTTTATCAAATAGATATTTGTATAATTTTAAGGGCACTATTGCCGGCACACCAACAGGAACAATAGCACCCAATCGCCGAGCAGGAATTTATATTGCTTGCGATGCACCATCACAAACACAACGTGGTAATAGTTATATGATTTGGTTTAGACCCGATCAAAGTACGATTGAGTTTTATAAATCGGTTGCTAATACTATAGGTTCACCACTTTATACGTTAAATGCTACTATTACACCAAGTGTAACTTACGATTATAAAATTAGTTACGATAGAATTACAGGCGAAATAAAAGTGTGGATGAATGATGCCTACATTGGTTCATGGACAGATACTGGAACGCCACATGCTAATGGCACGGCTGTATCTTTTAGAAGTGGAAATAGTAATTTTAAAATTGATGACTTTAAAGTGTTTCGTTCAAGAGCTGCTTCTAGCAGCATACTTGTTGGTTCTGCTAATACAAATGATTTATTAAATGAAAATCCAGCACCTACATTTCCTGCTGGTAAAATCACGAGCATTACAAAAGATAATGCTAATAATTTATCTACAGTTGCAACTAATACTTTAAATGTAGATTGGACTAAGCCAGTTGCATCAACTTTAATAAAAGATGGTTTAACTAATGATATTGATACGACATATATTGGCACGCAATTAAGTTTAAACTATACAGCCGCTAAAGACACAAACTCTGGTATTGCAACATATTACTATGCAATTGGAACTACAGCTGGCGCAAAAAACATTGCAAACTGGACAGCCAACACATCATCCTTAAGTGCTACTAAAACAGGGTTAGCATTAGTAGCAGGGCAAAAATATTATATAATGACGAAAGCCTTAAATGGTGCTGGTTTAATGGGAGATAGTACGGTGAGTGATGGTGTGTTATATTTATTAGCAACTGGCATTTCGAGTTACGAAAGTTTAAATGAATTATCTGTTTACCCTAATCCTACAACTGATAAGGCAACAATTAGTATTGTATCAGATGAAAACAAAAAAGCAATGTATACATTAATAGATGCTGAAGGGAAATTAATTGAAACCAAAGAATTTACTATTTCTGTTGGTATAAACTCTTTAAGTATTGATGCTACTCATTTCAGTAAAGGCATTTATTTTATTCACATCTTTGACAATGGTAAAACAGTTGTTGAGAAATTAATTGTTGAGTAATGTTTTTATTTATTTTGCGCACATATCTTAATGCTAATACTAGCTATAAAAATTACCCTGAATGGGCAATTTATTTAGCTTTATTAATCACAACCTTTTTAATTTATATATTTTTTAAAAATATATTCAGAAAAAAAAAAGGTAAATAGATTATGCCGTCAATCCTTATCATAGCCGACCATCGTTTAAATCGCTCGCCTAGTCAGCGATACCGATTTGAACAATATTTAAGTTTCTTTACAGAAAATAATTTTACTTGGGAGTTATCCGAAATTATTACTGAAAAAGATGATGCTATATTTTATCATCCAGGTAACTATTTGCAAAAAGCTTGGATTATGCTTAAATCATTGGCTATTCGCTTAAAAGATTTACAACGAGCTAAAAATTTTGATATCGTTTTTATTCAGCGCGAAGCATTATTATTAGGGTCTAGTTTTTTCGAAAAACAACTTTATAAACGTAGTAAGGTTGTGTTTGATTTTGATGATAGTATTTGGTTATTAGATACATCACCCGAAAATAAAAAATTTGAGTTTTTAAAAAATCCTGATAAAACAAAAATTAACATACAGCACGCACACGCTGTTATTGCTGGTAATCAATTCTTGGCAAACTATGCGAAGCAGTTTAATAAAAATACAATTGTTATTCCTACAACGATTGATACTGATTTTCATATCCCTAAACCAGAATATCGTAATAGACTCGACTTCGAACGAACTGACAAAAAAATAGTAATAGGTTGGAGTGGCAGTATTAGTACTATTAAGCATTTTGAAATGGCTATTCCTGTATTAAAAGATGTACTAAAAAAATATCCTCATCAAGTTGAAATTCACGTTATAGGGCAAGGTAATTATTCGCATCCTGATGTAGATGTTGTTTTTAAAAATTGGAGTGCACATACAGAAGTAGAAGATTTGAATTGCTTTGATATTGGTATCATGCCGTTACCAAATGATGAATGGGTTAAAGGTAAGTGTGGCTTAAAAGGATTGTCTTATATGGCTTGTGGTGTTGCTACGGTTATGTCGGCAGTTGGTGTAAATACAGATATTATCGAGCACGGTAAAAATGGTTTTGTTGTTTCATTTGACGAAGAATGGATTTCTGTTTTATCTCAACTGATTGAAAATGTTGATTTACGCCATACAATTGGCAACAATGGTAGAAAAACAGTTGTAGAAAACTACTCAGTACAGGCTAATAAAATTAAGTATTTAGAGGTTTTGAAATCTCTTATAAAATAGTAGATTTACTTTCTCTAAAACCCAAATAATTCAGAAAAATATATTTATGAAAAACACAGCACTTACACAAAAACACATTTCATTAGGCGCTAAAATGGTGCCATTTGCAGGCTACAATATGCCAGTATCATACACGGGTTTAAACGAGGAGCATGCCGTTGTTCGTAATGGTGTAGGTGTATTTGATGTAAGTCACATGGGTGAATTTATTTTAAAGGGTGATAATGCACTTAACTTAATTCAAAAAGTAACTAGTAATGATGCGTCTGTTTTAACGGATGGAAAAGCGCAATACTCTTGCTTGCCAAATGATGATGGTGGAATTGTTGATGATTTAATTGTGTATCGAATAAATGAAAAATCATATATGTTGGTTGTAAATGCATCCAATATTGCAAAAGATTGGAACTGGATAAAACAGAATGATACGTGGGATGTTGAAATGCACGATATATCTGAAAAAACATCGTTATTGGCTATACAAGGACCGAATGCAATTCATACATTACAAAAATTAACGGATGTTGTATTGGCTGATATCCCTTATTATTCATTTGCAAAAGGCAAATTTAGTGGAGTTGATAATGTTGTTATTTCTAATACAGGATATACAGGTGCCGGTGGTTTCGAGATTTATTTTGAAAATGAACATGCTGTTAAAATTTGGGATGCTGTTTTTGAAGCTGGTAAAGAATTTGATATTAAACCAATAGGCTTAGGAGCTCGTGATACATTACGTTTAGAGATGGGCTTTTGTTTATATGGTAATGATATAAATGATACAACCTCACCAATTGAAGCTGGCTTAGGTTGGATTACAAAATTTACAAAAGATTTCACGAATCGTGCAGCTATTGAAAAACAAAAAACTGATGGCGTAACTAAAAAATTAGTTGGATTTGAAATGATTGATAGAGGTATTCCTCGTCATGATTACGTAATTGCAGACGCTAACGGTCACACAATTGGAGTTGTAACATCTGGAACGCAATCTCCGACTTTAAATAAAGCTATTGGTATGGGTTACGTTAATAAAGATTTCTCTAAATCAGATACTGAAATTTTTGTAATGATTAGAGATAAGGCTATTAAAGCTAAAGTTTGTAAAATGCCATTTTTAAAAAAGTAAGTCTTTAATTGTGAGATATAAATTATAAGTGTGAATAACGTTACTTAATAATTTATATCTCAACATTCATAACTAAATAGATGAATATAGAAGTTTGTTATACGCCTCAAGCCTATCCATTGTTTCATAAAGATGATGCAATTGTAGTTGTAATCGATGTTTTTAGAGCAACCTCTGCTATCGTGACAGCATTTTATAATGGTGTTGCTAAAATGATTCCAGTTGCAAGTGTTGAAGAAGCCCTTGAATACCAAAAAAATGGTTTTATGGCTGCGGCTGAGCGCAATGGTGAAATGATTGAAGGATTTGAACTTGGAAATAGTCCGTTTGGTTATATGAATAGTAAAGTAAAAGGTAAAACTATTGCTATTTCTACAACCAATGGTACACAAGCAATTGAAGTAAGTCGTAAAGCATCAAAAATTATTGTAGGTAGTTTCTTAAATATTGATGTGTTGTGCGAATATTTAGTTGAACAAAATAAGGATGTGATTTTGCTTTGCGCAGGATGGAAAAATAAATTTAATTTAGAAGATACCGTTTTTGCTGGCGCAGTAGTTGATAAATTAACAAGTACTAATATATCACTTGAAATTACTTGTGATTCGGCTATAGCTGCAAAGCATTTGTATAGTATTGCAAAAACTGATTTGTTTGCATTTTTAGGAAATTCATCACACCGTAATCGTTTAGCAAAATTGGATTTAGAAAGAGATATTAAATACTGTTTAACGCCTAATCTTTGCCCAATTATTCCAGTTATGGAGGGTAAGTACTTAGTTAAATTATAAGATGGAAAACGTTATTGTAATTAGCAAACGTTGCTCGGTACTAATAAAAGATAATGTATTTAGTTTGGTTGTTTTACCAACTGATAATCAAAAAAAAACTAATTTATTGTTTTTGTGGTTACTTGCCTGGAGTGTTTGTGGTATCATTATTATTGCTAATTATTTCAAATTAAATACAACTAACGAAAAACTGATGATTTTAATTTGGTTGGCTTTTTGGGCTTATTTTGAGTTTAAAGTGGTTCGTGTATTTATGTGGAAACGTTTTGGCAAAGAAAAATTATGGATAAAAAATGGCGTAATACATTATCAGCAAGAAATTTCTGGTAGAGGTAAAATACAAACCTATGATGTAAATTTAGTTACAGAATTTGTTTTAATTCCAATTGAGGAAAGAAATTTTTTAGACAACATAAATCAATCGTTTTGGGTAAAAGGTGGCGAGCGTTTGTTATTTATTTTTCAAGGAAAATACATTAAGCTTGGAATGCAACTTACGGATGAAGAAGCCAATCAGAGTATAAAGGCAATAAATAAATTTTTGAAAAAAAATTAAGCATAAAAAAACCGAAATTATTTCGGTTTTTTTATGCTTTTAAATTGATTGATTTTATTTCAAATAAGTATCAATCGAATAAATATTTTCTACCAAAATGTGCTCGATTAAATTTGTAAACAAACTCTCGTCTGTTAAAATTAATTCTGTAGCAGGTATAAACTTTATTCTTCCTTCATATTCTCCATCTATAATGGTACCGTATTTTCTAACACCATTTTTCAAAACAATCATTGCCTGTGTCGTATTCATAATTTCCTCCTTTTTTGTTATTTCTAAAAACAAACATAATGCCACAAACTTAAATAAATGTTAATTAACAGTTACTAGACTGTGAAATACCTCGTTTGGTGAGTGAAAATGAAATAATCGTCTGTAATTAACGTAAAAAAGCCATCCTTTAAATGAGGATGGCTTTTCGGAATTCAAAAAATAGGAGAATTACATATGTGAGTTTAATTTATCAGCTAAAACATTTTTAGCTGCAACGCCAACGTGTTTTTCTACAACTTCACCGTTTTTGAAAAATAAAATTGTAGGAATATTTCTGATACCAAACTGTGCTGATATACCTGAATTGTTATCTACATTTACTTTTCCAACTACTGCTTTGCCTGCATATTCAGTTGCTAATTCTTCTACTACCGGACCAACCATACGGCAAGGACCACACC
>JAYSTR010000088.1:0-11667 GCA_043719555.1 Bacteroidota bacterium
GATAAAATAAAATTAATAGTTTCAGACTCAAAAAGATTAATTTTTGTATCTGTAAAATATAAAATTAACCCGCAGGCAATTTGAGTAATAAACTTTAATAATGGCTGAGTATTATAAGCATCGTCGGCTAAACCCATTAAAAATGCCATCGTACAAACAATAAAAATCCCTAAAATTTTTAAATTGTCATATTGTATTGGCGTGAATTTTCCAATAAAATCAATTGAGATAAATGAAATTAGAAATACGATGAAAAATGAAATTCCACCAACGGAAGGACGAACTGTGGGATTCCATCTAACTTCTTTTGCGTTTTTACGTGCACCTAAATTTTGAGAAAACTTTAAGAGTATAGAATTTATTACAACAGATAATACAAAAGCAATACTTGTTGCAATAACAATAAAAAGTAAAATATGTTTATATAAAAAATCCATTAAAATGGTGATGTAAATTCGCTGAATTTTGTTCCCACTAAATCTTTTTCAGATAATAAGGGATCGGTTAACTGCCAATCAATTTTTAAATCAGAATCATTCCATAAAACACAGCCTTCAGATGTTTTGTCATATACATTTGTGCATTTATATGAGAATATAGTATTATCTCTCAATGTGGCAAATCCATGAGCAAATCCAGGTGGAATATAAAACATCGTTTTGTTTTCTTCATTAAGTTCTAAAGCAATATGCTGCCCATAAGTAGCAGATCCTTTTCTAATATCAACTGCTATATCTAAAACAGAACCAGTAATAACGCGAACTAATTTACCTTGTTCAAATGGTGGTGCTTGAAAATGTAATCCCCTTAAAACACCTTTATTAGAAAGAGATTGGTTATCTTGCATAAAAACAGCATTAATGTTGTTCTTTTCGAAAACTAATTGATTGTAGCTTTCAAAAAAGTAACCACGATCATCAGCAAAAACTTTTGGTTTTATAATTAATAACCCTTTTATTTTAGTTTCTAGTATTTCCATAATTTAGAAAATTTATTCCCATCAGTTTTTTTATCAGCAGTTTCATTGTCATAATAGCCATTACCATAGCCATAACCGTAGCCATATCCGTAACCATATTTATAACCATAATTTGCACGTGTTGTATCAACTCCGTTTAATACCATTGATAAATGATTGATGCTTCCCTCGTTAATTAATTTATCAAGAATTTGCACAAATGCTTTTTTCGAATAATCAGCTCTGAAAACATATATCGGGTAATCTGCTTTTTGTATAGTTGTTATACCATCGGTAACTAATCCTATAGGCGGATTGTCAAAAACGATAAAATCGTAGGTTAATTTTAACTCGGCAATTAAATCATTTAAATAGTGACTTATAATTAATTCCGCTGGATTTGGAGGAATTGGACCAGCTGTAATATAATCTAAATTTTGAAAATTACTTTTATTGATAGTTGATTTCACATCTGTTAAACAGTTAAAATTGTACTCATCCCCTTATCGTTGCTTACCCCGAAACCTTTATGGATTTTTGGTTTTCGCATGTCTAAGTCCATCAAAATCACTTTTTTTCCTGTATAAGCTAATATGCCTGCAATATTAAGTGCCACGAATGTTTTACCTTCTCCGGAAATTGAAGATGTTACTGCAATTATTTTTGGACCATCTGTATTATTAATAAACTGAAGATTAGAACGAATACTTCTAAAAGCTTCTGCTATCTGTGATTTAGGGTTTTTATCTACTACTAATTGAGAGACTGGAACATCACTTTGGTAATTAGGAATAATACCTAAAACAGAAATGGTAGCTCCTGTTTGTCTTGTTACATCATTAACAGAGGTTATTTTATCATGAAGGAAATAGCGAATAAATACCACTAAGAGAGATAATAATATTGCACTAAGAATAGCAATAGTAAATGATTGTTGTTTGCTTGGTGAAACATGAGCACCATCATTAATTGCTTTTTCTAAAATTACATTTTGCGAAACAAAACCAGCTTTTGAAATTGAAAATTCTGTTTTCTTTTCTAAAAACAGTGTATAATATTTCTCATTGATACTAAACAAACGCGATAAACGATTATGTTCGACGTCATCTCCTGGGTTATTAGATGCAAGACTTTTAAATTCATTTGATTTTTTTAACAGATTGGCATATTTTGATTTTGCTTTTAATCTAACAGCGTTAATGGTTTCGATTAATAATTTTTTCTGAATCTCTAAATTATAATTTATTTGTTTAATGTTTTCGCTTGTTGGGGTTACCTCATAAAGTAAATTTTCTTTTTCAAGTAATATTTTTTGAATATTTTGAGTGTATTCCTTTATGGCGCTTTCGTATTCAGTACCGGCAATTAATGAAATAAGCTGGTAGGTATCAATACTTTTGTTTTTAGTGATGTTTTTTTGTAGCTCTTCTAAAAGTTTTTCATCCATTTCAACCTTTAGCATTTCGTCTTCAACAGATGTTAAACGCGAAATATTGGCAGTTGCCATATTATCGTTTTTATTATAATTGTTTTCTTTTCTGAAGTTTTCAAGATTATTTTCAGATAATTTTAAGTCGTTATATACTAATCGTAATTGTTCATCTATAAAACTTAAAATACTTTTCGAACTTTCGCTTTTGCGCTCAACATCAAATACCAGATATTCTTCCGCAACTAAGTTTACTAAATCTTTAGCTTTGTTTGCATTGATATCTTGTACTGTGATTAAAATTGTTTTAGCAGCATCATTAAGTAATTTAATAGTTAACTTAGACTGCAATTCATCGGTAACTACATTCACATCTTTAATAATGAAATACGACTTATTTTCATTTTTGAGTTGAGCTTCAATATCATTTTTTTCTAAAGCTGTATTTAATGTAACGCTAAAATCAAGTAATTCATTTGATATTAAATTATTTGTAGTAAAAGGGATTTCTGATTTTTTTATTCCTGTACTAAATATTATTACACCTGAATTTATATTTTTAAAATTGATGTATATTTTAGTGCCATATATTTTAGGGTTTTTAATATTAAACTTTACAAAGTAAGGCGATGATTTATAAAGCTCATTACTTTTAAATGTTCCTTCGTTAAAATAGCTAATCTGTACATCGGATTTTTCGATAACACGTTTTAAAAAAATCTTCGAACGCATTTGTTCAATTGCTTCGGCTAATTTGTTTACTTCAGCTTCAGCTTGATTAATTTGTAATATTTGAGTGGCTTGATTGTTATCATTAATTTGTATAACCGAAGATGATTGGTATTTAGGTTGACTATATCTTAAATAAATCATAGCCAAACCAAAACATAAAATAAAAAAAAGACCAACAAAAATCAAACTCTTTTTAAGAATGTAAAAGGCTAAACCTAAATCAAGCTCAGTACTAAATTTAGATACCCGATCACGATAATTATCAATGGAATTATTTGTTTGATTTTGTAACAAATTTTATTTTTTAAAAACGGTGTATAATAATATGGTAGTAGATAATAACGATAATATTGGAGCTATTTCGGTAACTAAAGTTCTAGCTAGTCTGTATCGGGGTTCAATGTAAATGATATCGTTTGCTAAAACGGCTGTTCTTCCGGCAGCCAGGCCTTCAATTGTGGACAAATCAATTAAATATACTTTTGGTTTTGCTGTCCCATCGTTTCTAATTAATTTTACTTTATAAGCTTTTCCATCATCTGTAATTCCACCTGCAAATGCAATGGCCTCAATTACAGAAGTATTATTATTAGTTAAATAGATAACCCTTGCTGTACCCGCATTTCCTGGAAAAATGGTTACTCGCTTATTTATTATTTTTAAATTCACATAAGGTTTTACATAATAATTTGCATATAATTCTTCTAATTTAATTTCAGCTTCGCGCAAAGTTAGGCCAGCTAATTTATAATTACCAACTAAGGGTAATTTAACTGTACCGTCTCTTTCAATACGATAATCGATATAATTTCGCATTATAATATTACCGGCACCACTAGAGATATCAATTATTTTAAAACCATCATTTGTAAAAACTTTTAATTCAAATAAGTCGTTCGGCTCAATTTTATAATCAATTTTTGATAAAGAATCCTCAAGCTTATCATAAGCATAGTCCGGAGGTGTTTTTAACATCAAATTGGAGCGAAACAATTTACAAGATGAGAATAGTACAATAAAAGCTAAAAAGAAAAGATATTTAATTAATTGCATATAGTTTTGGTTATATCACAAAGTTAAGATTTTACTCATAATATCAAAAATTATGCAACTTTTGTTAAATGGTTATATAATTGGCGCATATCGTTCACTAATCGTTGATAACTGAATTTCTCTAGAGCCCATTTTTTACCTTGTTCAGAATGATTTTGTATAGTTTTGAAATTCAAGCAACTATTCAATAAATTATAGTAAAATGCCTGTTTATCATCAATAGAGGATAGTAACCCACAATTGGGGTGTAATACATCTTCAATACCCCCCACATTGGTTGATACAACATATTTACCAGCCGCTTGTGCCTCGATAATACTTACAGGAGTTCCTTCATTTAAAGAGGTTAACGTTACTATGTCTAAACCGTGTAAAGCAAATTCAACATTAGTAATCCAAGATGTGAAAATAACGTCTACTTCATCCTTTGGATTATTAGAATAGCTTATATTTTGTTCTTTGCAATAATTTTCAATGGAAGCTCTTGTATCACCATCTCCAATAATAAAAGCTTTAAAATTTGAAATTCCATTCGTTTTAAGATGAGAAATCGCATCGATAAATAAATTATGATTTTTAATCGGTGCCAATCGGCCAATAATACCTATAGCAAGTTGATCATTTTTTAAATTATATTTTACTCTAAACTCAGTTCTGTTTTTATCTATATTAAGTGTAAACTTCGTTAAATCAAAGCCCAAAGGAACTACATGAATTTTTTCTTTAGAAACAATTTTAAAAGTTTCGGATAATTCCTGTTTTTGTTTATTGCTAATTGCTACAATAGCCGTTGAGTGTTTAGCCAAGTATCGCTCTATTGTTTTGTAAAATGCAGTCTTTAATTTACCAAAATAAGAATGAAATACATGGCCATGAAATGTGTGAACGATAACTGGAACTTTACAATGTATAGCTGCTAATCGACCAATAGCACCAGCTTTAGAAGCATGTGTATGAACGATATCGGGCTTAAATTCGCAGATTATTTTTTTAATTTCTTTGTAGGCTTGGTAATCTGACTTAAAATTTATTTCGCGCTGAAATTGATGCAATACTCTTGGTTTCAGTCCTAAGCCTTCAGGTATGTACAAAGAACTGTCCTCGCCTTCTTCTTCAGGGCCACCAACTAATAGAGTTTCATAATCAGGTTCTAAATATTTAGATAAGTAGCTCACATTGTAGGTTATCCCTCCAATATTAAATCGATTTATGATACGTAATACTTTAGGCAAAATTTAGTTTAAGTTTAATTGAGTTGATAATACATTAAAATCGATGCCATCAAAATTACCTGAGCTCATCATTAATAACACATGATTTTTTAATGATTTTTCTTTTAAATAAGTAGTTAGTGCTTCGCTATCTGTAAATACTTTTAAATCCTTACGATTAAAATAGTTAAGAACTTGTTCCTGAGTAATTGGTTTCAGTTTTTTATGTTCGATAGTGTGTGGATTAAAGTAAACAATGGCTTCATCTGCATCATTCATGGCGCCATTGTATTCTGATAAAAATGTTTCATTTAAGCTACTAAATGTATGCAATTCCATACATGCTAAAACAGAACGATTCGTGAATTGTTGTTTTACTGCTTGAGTAGTGGCTTTTAATTTAGAAGGGGAATGAGCAAAATCTTTATAGAAAGCAAATGAATCATTTTTACTAACTAATTCTAAACGCTTAGCGGCACCTTTAAATGATTGAATGGCTTTATAAAACAAATCATCATCTAAGCCTAATTTATTACATACTAAACGCGCTCCGTTTAAATTCATGAGATTATGATTCCCAAAAATCTGTAGAGGAACTTCCTCGCCATCTGCTTTTAAATATGTTATTCCATTATCGATGCGATGTGATGGAATAGAGTAGGGGATTTTTTGAACGTTATTTTTAAATCCAGATTTTTCAGAAACTTTTTTTAATTCCTCATCTTCTGCACAGTAAATTAAATAACCATTAGGCTCTATTAAATCAATAAATTGCTCAAACTGGTTTACATAATTTTCAAAAGTGGGAAATACATTAATATGATCCCATGCAATACCACTAAGTATAGCAATATTAGGTTTATATAAATGAAATTTTGGTCTTCTATCAATTGGTGAGGCCAAATATTCATCGCCTTCTATAATTGCTATTGGAGCTTCATTTGTTAATTTCACCATGGTATTAAATCCTTCTAATTGCGCGCCAACCAAATAATCAGCATCCATTTTATGATAGGTTAATACATGTAAAATCATAGCGGTTATAGTTGTTTTACCATGACTACCACCAATTACAACACGTGTTTTATTTTTTGTTGCTTCGTAAATATATTCAGGGTACGAATATACTTTTAATCCTAATTCCTTAGCTCTAATTAACTCTGGGTTATCTTCGCGTGCATGCATCCCTAATATCACAGCGTTAATATCCGCAGTTAGTTTCGAAGGAAACCAACCAATTTCAGCGGGTAAAATCCCAGCTTTTAATAATCTACTTTTTGATGGTTCATTTATTTCATCATCACTTCCTGTAACGTTAAAACCTTTTTCGTGTAAAGCTAAGGCCATGTTGTGCATCGCACTTCCGCCAATAGCTATTAAATGAACTCGCATAGTTTAATTTTTAGTCTACTAAGTAAGTGTTTTTAAATAAAAAATGCAGACTGTTATAGTCTGCATTTTAAACAATGAGTTGTTTATTAACTATGCTTTTGCAGCATCTTGTAATGCTTTAATTTTGGCTTTAATAGCATCAGTAGTTGTAGAATTCGGACGCTCAATTGCAGAACCTGTAGCTCTATCCCATACTAAACTAGCTAATACACCTAAGGCACGAGATACACCAAATAATACTGTATAGAAATCATACTCATGCATACCATAATGAGATAATAACGCTCCAGAATGAGCATCAACATTAGGCCATGGGTTTTTAATTTTACCAGTACTTTCTAAAATTGGAGGTGCTACTTCGTAAACCATTTGTACAATTTCACAAATATCATCATGTTTGATATAAGTTCTATAGAAATCTTGCTGTGCTGTAAAACGAGGATCTGTTTTACGTAATACGGCATGTCCGTATCCTGGAACTACTTTACCTTCAGTTAAGGTTTGTTTAATATAATCAGCAATTTGCTCTTTAGTTGGTAAACCACCACCTAAATTCTCTTTCAATTCCATAATCCAGCTTAATACTTCCTGATTTGCTAAACCGTGCAACGGGCCAGCTAAACCATTCATACCAGCAGCGAAAGATAAATAAGGATCAGATAATGCAGAGCCAACTAAGTGAGTTGTATGAGCTGAAACGTTTCCGCCCTCATGATCAACGTGAATAGTTAAATATAAACGCATTAAACGTTTCATGTCAAAATCTTCGTAACCTAACATATGAGCAAAGTTTGCTGCCCAATCCAATTTATGATCTGGTTCGATATGAACACCGTTTTTGTATTTACGACGATAGATATAAGAAGCAATTCGTGGTAAACGTGCAATTAAATTCATTGAATCTTCGTACACATAATCCCAATAATCTTTTTTGTTTACACCTTTTGCGTATGCTTTTGCAAAAACACTTTCAGTTTGCATAGCCATAATACCAACAACAAATTGAGTCATAGGATGCGCATCAGTTGGCAATTTTTCAATTACATCAAATACATGTTTAGGAACATTGCTACGTTTTTGCCATTCGCCAGTAATAAAATTAACGTCGTCTTGAGTTGGTAACTCACCAACTAACATTAAATAAAATATTCCCTCAGGTAATGGTTCAGTACCACCTGGAGCTTTTGGTAATTGTTTTCTTAATTCAGGAATAGAGTAACCTCTAAAGCGAATTCCTTCTTCAGCATCTAACTTAGAAGTTTCAGTTACCATTCCTGTCATCCCTTTCATACCTTGGTATACTTGGGCTACAGTAATTTCGCCGATTTTTAAATCGCCATGATTTTTAATAATATCTTTAATTTCAGCTGCTAAAGGAACAGCTTTTTCGCGAAATTTGTCTTTTAATCTATCCATTTTAAACGTGTTTTATAACCTTGTAAATTTATGCAGTGTATTGGTTTAAACAAATTTAATTTCAATTATTTTTTGATTTTTTTACATCAATTATGGTTTGAGATAAAAACACCTTGAAATTTGTTTAATTATTTAATAGTTTAGTTAAAATTACTTAACCCTGTAATTTAATTAATGCAAATACGGAGTAATTCAGCATATCCATATAATTGGCGTCAACACCTTCGCTCACAATAGTTTGCCCTTTGTTATCTTCTATTTGTTTAACTCTAAAAATTTTCATTAAAATTAAATCGGTTAAGGAACTGATGCGCATATCTCGCCACGCTTCGCCATAATCATGGTTTTTATCTTCCATTAATTGTTTGGTTTGTTTTGCGTATTTGTTATAAAGTAATTCTACTTCTTCGTAAGGTAATTCTAAACGAGCATCGTTTTGTAATTCTAACTGAATTAATGATATAATGCAGTAATTAATAATCCCAATATATTCTCCTATAATATCATCAGCAATTTTTTGAGAGCCTTTTTCTTCGATACTTTTTATGCGTTGCGCTTTAATAAAAATTTGATCAGTTAAGGATGTAGGGCGTAAATTGCGCCAAGCAGTGCCATAATCCTTCATTTTTTTTAAGAAAAGATCTTTACATAATTTAATAGCAGAGTCGTATTGTTGTGATGTATTATTCATATCGATTTTATATTATAGTTTATAAAACACTACCATTGTTAATACTGTTATGGATATTAAACGGTAAATAATTTATAATTTTAAGTGGCGCTAATTTATATAAAAATGTACGAATCTTATTTAACAAATGGTAAACAATTGAGTTTTAGTAAAGCTCAGGTAATGGCAATTATTAATTTAACGCCTGATAGTTTTTATGATGGTGGTAAATTCTCCACCACATCAGATGTTTTAAAAGATGCCGAAATGAAATTAGATGAAGGCGCTACGATATTAGATATTGGCGCCGTATCTTCTCGTCCGGATGCAGAAGTAATTAGTATTGACGAAGAAATTAAGCGATTAAAAGAGCCTTTAAAAGCGTTGCGTCACGAATTCCCCAATGCATTTATTTCGGTAGATACAGTACATACTAAAGTGGCTGAGTTTGTTATTAATATGGGAGCAGATATTATTAATGATATTTCGGGAGGAGAGGCTGATAATGAGATGCTGGAACTTGTGGCTAAACATAATATACCTTATGTGATGATGCACATGCAAGGTACGCCACAAACGATGCAACATAACCCCCATTACCATAATGTGGTTGATGATTTGATCACTTTTTTTACCAATAAAATTAGCATTTGTGAGCATTTGAGTTATGATAAATTGATATTAGATGTAGGTTTTGGTTTTGGAAAAAGTACCGAGCATAATTACCAGCTATTAGCAGCCTTGCAAAAATTCGCAAAGCTTGGCTATCCTGTATTGGCGGGCTTGTCGCGTAAATCGATGATTAATAAAGTGATACATACATCGCCTGTTACAGCACTTAATGGTACCACGGTATTAAATACGATTGCGTTACAAAATGGGGCTAAGTTATTGCGCGTTCATGATGTTAAAGAAGCAAAACAAGCCATTGATTTATTTGAGTATTATAAGGCTATTTAATGTTCTCTTTTTTAAGAGATATAATGTTGAGACATAAAAAACGCCCACATTTATGAACGCTTTTGGAATTTGATTTTAATTACTATTTTATATAACCTGTTTTAGTATATGTACGATTTGCATTAATAGCGTATTGTTTACCATTTAATGTTACGTTTGAGTAATTGAACATTGACAATCTAATTACTATTTCGTTATTTAATATTAAAATTTTGTAATTCTGAAGCCGTTATTGTAACAACTGATGGAATTTGTGAAACTAATCTTGTGATTTCTGATGAAACGCCAGATTGAGCAATAGTGATGTATGTTGCTGTGTTGGTATTTAAAAGATTATTTAAATTGAAACTAAAACCGTTTGCTTTTATAACAGTATCTGGCAAGCTATTATTACCAGTATAAATAGGATATGATGGGGTGTAGTAAAAACTATTAGCTGTAATTGTACCAGAGCCAGAAATTTGCCAATTTAAGTTAGATAAATTCACTTGACTACTTGTGTAGACATAATTAGAAATGGTGTTTAAGGTTGTGCCATTTACCGAAACAATTCCTGCTGATAGGTTTGTATGTGAAGAATAAGGTGAGTCGAAAAATTCGGCTTGCACTGAACTATCTGCATACACGATATTATTTCCCAAATCATAACTGTTATAAGTGCTTACAAACGTACCGTAGTCTCCTCCTATAGTTGTTGTAATGTTTTTTTGAGTATCAGGTTCTGCAGAATCTTTCTTTTTACAAGATGTAATTAGAAATGATGCAAGCACTATAAATAATGTCAGAGTAAAAATCGGTTTTTTCATAGTTATATTTTAAATTATTGAACTAACATTCCAAAGAAGTTATGTGTTTGGAGTTCAAACCTAAACGTTTTACCGCCAATTACCTGTGTGTTATATTTTTTGAAAATTACCCTACATTGGAGTGTATCTCCAACAGCAAAAGTACTTAAATCGGCTGGAGTGAAAGTTAATTGATTAGTTAAAACAGCACTTGATTTATATTTATAATTTAGAATGGGACCAGGTTTAGATAAATTACATTCAACTAAATCGTAATAAGTAAGATTATTTAATGGAATAATTAAATCGTTAGTTAAGGCTATAGTATCTGGTATTAATGCACCATTAACTATGGAATATTTTGGAAACGTATCAGTAACTGCAACTGTAAATGAAGGTAAAACAGTTGAATTCAAAGTTATTAAACGTTGTTGCGAATAATTAGGTGTACCTCCATCATAATAACTATGTAAAGAATTATCAAAGGCTAATAAATTTCCATTTATTGTTATTGTTCCTGCATCGGTTGAACCTAATAAATAATTACCTGATACTGGATTTGGATACAACGTTGTGGGATAGGAATTATAGGTTTCGCCCCAGCCAATAGATGGAGCGCCGCTTTCCCATACTACAAATTTACTTAATACCATAAAACCAGAATAACTACTGACGGATGTATTACTTGTAGAGGATATTGTTTTTTGAGTATCAGGTTCAGTTGTATCCTTTTTTTTACAAGATGAAAATACTATACTTATAATAATTATGATTGTTGTCAATGATTTATACATGCTATATTATTTTAACTGCATTTATAACTTTTAATTTGTTTTCATGCAAATATTGATGCCAAAGTAATTAGAATTAAAGAATATAACGTTACCGTTAAATGAGTTTTTTACACATTTCAAAAATATTTTTTCGATAAAAGTTTATACTTAACTTTTCAACTAATTTTCAACAGTATAGTAATACCTTGCAAAAAATGTAAATATTTGTTGAGAACTTAAAATAACCACATTATGTCGGAAGAAAGAGAAAGAACAGAAAGAGAAGAT
>JAYSTR010000089.1:0-4521 GCA_043719555.1 Bacteroidota bacterium
GAACGTTTGTGCCTTAGCGCACAATGAAACTATAATAATTAAACTAAATAAGATTTTTTTCATAATAATGAATTGCTGATTTTATCAAAGTTATTTAAATAAAAGCAAGCATCAAAACCAAAAATCTACAGAATACAATATAGTTTTGTAAAAAAACAGTTCGCAAACAAAAACTGAAATTTATTCTACAATCACTTTTTCACATTCAATCCCTTCATTAAACATAACATACATATAATATACGCCAGGTGTTAATTTTTTTTCGATTTTAAAAATGTATTTTCCTTTATCTTTTTGATTCACTGTTTCCGAAATAATATCTCCCGATTCATTAAATAAACGAGAAACAAACATTGTTTTTCTGGGTAAATTAAGCTGATATGAAACGTGCTCTTTTGCAGGATTTGGATAAACAGTTAGCCATTTGATCTTTTCAACTTGTTGATTGCTTTTAATAGATGTTGTTAATGTTTTACTTAATTTATTAATTTTATTCGATGAAAAATAAGCGACTGAGTCATTTATTTTTTGAAATCTATCAAACTGAGGCATAATTTGAGCACTAGTATAAGGCACAACTTCAACCCAATTATCTCCTCCATCATTCGTTTCATATAAATCATAATTTCCAATCCAACCTCTAAGTGGCGAAATAAATCCTATTCCTTGAATAAAATATGGTGAAGGAATTGGCTTTGTAATCCACGTATTACCTCCGTCATTACTTTTTAAAAACACATTTGTACCAACAACTTCATTATAAACGTTGGAGTGTACGCCTTCTATAGATGCAAACCAATGTATACCATCTAAATTTTGTATTTTCCATAAATACTCCCCATCAATATTACTAGTAAAAACTTTTGTCCATGTTACTCCGCCATCTGAAGTTTTTAAAATAACTGCGCCTTCGGAATTAATATTACTTTGACCTGTAACATAACCATTATTCGCATCAATAAATTGAACATCAATTAAAGCTTTAGCATAAGGAGCCATATTAATTTGAGACCAAGAATTACCTCCATCTATCGTTTTCATTACAAAAGCTGGCATCGCCCAAGCACCAACCGCGTATGTTACATTTGTATTCACACAACATATGCCGCATACTCCCCTTACTGTTCCTGTTATTACACTTGATATTTCCGTCCAAGTATTTCCACCGTCAGTTGTTTTATAAAACACCTTTTGTCCCGACATTTCCAACCCACCTGCAAATCCATGATCTTTATCTGCAAACTCGATACTTCTAAAATATCCGCCAGGAACTGTTTTTTGAGTAGTCCAATTTGCACCACCATCGATTGTGTGAATAATTGTTCCATTTGAGCCACCAGCCGCCCAACCCGTATCCGAATTTAAAAAGAAAACATCATCGTATCGATCTGATAATGGTGAATTTGTTTCTTCCCATGGGCTTTGTGCATTTAGTAATTTTACACTAATGATAGCAAAAGTAAGTAGTAGTTTTTTCATAAATAATAATTCGTTTAAACAAAAATTGCAATTTTAAAAGTGATATACAATAACCAATGAATAACTGGCAGATATGACTTCATAACTGGTAGGTTTTTAACCATAACTGGTAAAGTTTTAATTTAAAAAACCATTTTACCAGGATTCAAAATTAAGTTGGGATCAAATAATTTTTTAAGGTTACGCATTAACTCTAATTGATATTCAGGAAACACGATAGATAAATAATCTTTTTGAACCAAACCTATTCCATGTTCGCCACTAATGGTGCCACCCAATTGTTTACACAATTCGAAAATTTCTACAATACCTTTTGGTAATTGATTATCCCACACCTCATCACTTAAATCACCTTTAATAATATTAACATGCAAGTTACCATCACCAGCATGACCATAGCACACACTTTTAAAGCCATATTTATCTCCAATAGCTTTTACACCTTTTAATAAGGCTGGCAATTCTGCTCTTGGTACTACGGTATCTTCTTCTTTATAAACGGAATTACTTTTTACGGCTTCTCCAACTTTACGACGAATTTTCCAAAGTGCATTTTTTTGTTCGGCGCTATCTGCCATTAATATTTCATCACAACCATGTTCCATCATAATATTACTAATGGTTTCACAATCATTAAATAATACATCCATATTATTTCCATCAACTTCTATTAATAACAAGGCTTGCCACTCGGGTTTAATAACAAAATTAACTTCACCTGCATATTTAATACTCCAATCAATGGCGTCTCGTTCCATAAACTCCATCGCACTTGGTGTAATACCTGCTCTGAATGTTGCACCAACAGCTTCGCACGCTTTTTCCGCAGAAGTAAAAGGCACCAACATTAATAAATCGTGTTTAGGTAACGGAATTAATTTAAACACAATTTTTGTAATGATTCCTAATGTTCCTTCGCTACCAACCATTAAATGAGTTAGATTATATCCTGTAGAATATTTCAATGTATTAGCGCCAGTCCAAATAACATCACCATTAGGTAATACTAATTCTATATTCAAAACATAATCTCTAGTTGTACCATACTTAACAGCCTTTGGTCCACCACTACTATGCGCTACATTTCCACCAAGCGAACAACTTCCCCAACTTGCAGGATCTGGCGGATAAAACAATCCAAGCTTTTTAACTTCTTCCTGAAACACATAATTAATTACACCTGGTTCAACGGTAGCTTGTAAATTACGTTCATCTATTTGTAAAATGTTTTTAAAGCGTTCCATGCTTATAACAATGCCTCCATGTATGGGCAATGCAGCGCCACTTAAGCCTGTGCCTGCTCCACGAGCAATCACTGGTATTTTATAGGCATTAGCTAATTTCATAACTTCTGAAATTTGACTAACGTTTTGTGGCTTTACGACAACTTCTGGTTTATAAACTAAATCTTCGGTTTCATCCTGTCCATATTTTTCAAGATTATCGTTATCTATATAAACATCATCCTCTCCAATGATATTTTGTAATTGAGCAATTATTTCGGGAGTTATTTTATTATATAAGGAATTCATGCAGTTTATTTTTTTAATTTAATCACAGCCCACTCATTTTTATTGTAAGCATTTTCAGAAGTAAAGCCAATAGAAAGCGCTAATTCTTTTAATTCGGCAACATCTGTTGTAAAAAAACCACTCAACAATAAGTAACCATTTTTAGTAAGGCAATTATAATACGAGGCTAAATCCTTTTTTAATACATTTTTATTGATGTTAGCTAATATAATATTGTATACTTCTGTTTTAGGCAGAGATGAGGCATCTCCTTTTATAAATTTTATTTCTTCGCAATTATTGATGCCAGCATTTTCGATTGAGTTTTCTATACTCCAATCATCTATATCGATTCCTAACAGATTTGTTGCACCTAACTTTTTAGCTAGTATGGCTAAAATACCAGTACCGCAACCCATATCTAATACAGTTGTATTTTTAAAATCAAGTTCAAACATAGTTTTACTCATTAACCATGTTGTATCATGATGCCCTGTACCAAAACTCATCTTAGGCGTAATCACGATATCGTGTTTTACGTTTTCAGAAGCAGCATGAAAATGTGCGCGAATACACACTAAATCATCAACATATACAGGATTAAAATTCTTTTCCCACTCTTCGTTCCAATTTGTTTTTGGTATTACTGTGCGCGTATAGGTATAATTAAAATCATCAAAACTCAACTCTTTTATTAATGATTCGTTATCAAAGGTTTCTTGTATATAGCCTTCAAAACCATCTTCTGTTTGCGAAAAACTCTCAAATCCAAAATCTGAAAGATTAGCAATTAATATATCTGATCCGGGCTCAGATGGCGTAACTATAAAACTGTATTGTATATAATCCATATCATATGATTTTTAAAACTGTTTAAAGTTATAAATAAATTTTACAACCTTTAGTAACTAAAAAAGCCACCTTTAAGGTGGCTTTCAATATTATATTTTTCAATTAAAATGAATAAATAATTTTTACAAAATCATCGACCTTAAGTGATGCGCCTCCTATCAAACCTCCATCAACATCTGGGCATCTAAAAAGTTCCTGTGCATTTTCAGCATTGCAACTTCCTCCATATAATATAGAAGTTTGATTTGCAATAGCAGAATCATAAATATCAGCAATGGTAGCTCTTATAAAGGCATGCATTTCTTGCGCTTGCATTGGAGTGGCTGTTTCGCCTGTTCCTATAGCCCACACTGGCTCATAAGCTAATACCATTTTACTAAACTCATCTATAGAAAATTGAGTTAGTACATTTTTCAATTGCATTGCAACAATATTAAAATGAGTCTCACTTTTTCTGTCAACTAAAGTTTCGCCGATGCAAAAAACAGGTATGATATTAAATTGCAAAGCTTCTTTAATTTTTAGTACTAACTGCTCATCTGTTTCATTATAATATAAACGACGCTCACTGTGCCCAATTAACACATAATCGCATCCTATAGACGCCAACATTTTTGCACTTACTTCGCCTGTATAGGCTCCATTAGTATGTGTGTGGCAATTTTGAGCTCCAACAAAA
>JAYSTR010000090.1:0-11638 GCA_043719555.1 Bacteroidota bacterium
AAATACTTAGCATTGTTAACTCACTCTGGTTCACGTGGATTTGGAGCAACAGTTGCAGGGCACTATACTAAAATAGCAAAGAACATTTGTAAACTTCCAAAAGAAGCCGCAAACCTTGCTTACTTAGATATGAATTCTGCCGAAGGACAAGAATATTGGTTAGCTATGAATTTTGCTGGTGATTATGCATCTGCTTGTCATGAAGTCATTCATGAGCGTTTATCCAAAGCTATAGGTGGGCAAGTATTAGCTAAAGTAGAGAACCATCATAACTTTGCATGGAAAGAAACATGGAACGGTCAAGAGGTTATTGTTCACCGAAAAGGTGCTACACCAGCTTCTAAAGATGTGATGGGAATTATCCCAGGGTCAATGACCGCACCGGGATTTTTGGTAAGAGGTAAAGGTGAAGTAAATGCTATCAACTCTGCTTCGCACGGAGCAGGTAGACAAATGAGTAGAACGCAAGCCATAAAAAATATTACTAAAAACGAGATGCAAACTATTTTAAAAGATCACGGCGTGACATTAATTGGTGCTGGATTAGATGAATCACCAATGGCTTATAAAAACATTGAAACGGTTATGGCTGCTCAAAAAGATTTAGTGGATGTAGTTGCGAAATTTACTCCTAAATTAGTGCGAATGGCAGATGACGGAAGTAGAGAAGATTAAATAATAATAAAATGGAAACTAAAATAAAAGATAAACTAAGAGATCTAGAACAAAAACATAAAGTAAAAGTTCTTTACGCCTGCGAAACAGGTTCTCGAGCATGGGGTTTCCCCTCGCCTGATAGTGATTACGATGTGCGCATGATATATATGCATGATCTTGATTGGTACTTGTCATTATCGGATAAAAAAGACACTATAGAATTCATGTCAGATGATGGAGAATTAGATGTAACTGGTTGGGACATCAAAAAATGTTTGAAACTGATGTGGAAGTCGAACGGTGCTTTATTAGAGCGTGTTCAATCGCCTGTTGTTTATCGCGAAGAAAATAATATAGCATCAGTGCTTAAAGCATATGCTGATAAATGTTTTGCTCCTATAGCAACCATGCATCATTATTTAGGAATGGCTAAAAATAGTTTTTCGGAAATAGATGGAAGAGACGAAATAAAATTGAAAAAATTATTTTATGCTTTGAGAGCCACATTAGCATGTAAATGGATATTAGAAAAGGATTCCGTTCCCCCAATAGTATTTATAACAATGGTAAATGAATTATCTTTCGAACAAGAATTAAAAACTAAAATAAAGGATTTAATAGAACTTAAATCAAGTAAAATAGAAAGTTATATTCACCCTGCTGAAAAAGATTTAAATTACTTTATAACTAAAGAATTGGAGATGGCTGATAAAGCTTTTGAAAATTTATCCGGAAGAAAGGAAAGAGAAGTTGACTTAGATTTTTTATTTAAGCAAATCGTTAAAACATACTAGTATGACAATAGATGAAGTAAAGAAAAATAATTTGTTATTACTGGACTGTGTAAGCGGAAGCAGAGCTTATGGATTACACACCCCTCAATCTGACACTGATATGAAGGGTGTGTTTCTTTTACCTAAACAAGTTTATTATGGGTTAGAATATACTGAGCAGGCAAACAATGAAACAAATGACGAAGTTTACTATGAATTGAAAAGGTTTGTAGATCTTTTGGTTAAAAACAATCCTAATATTCTAGAATTATTGAATACCCCTGAAGATTGCATAAAGTACAGGCATCCCATCATGGATTTGTTAAAACCAGAATTATTCTTGTCGAAACTTTGTAAACAAACATTTGCAGGGTATGCTCAGTCACAAATAAAAAAGGCAAAAGGGCTCAATAAAAAAATAGTTAATCCTGTTGATAAAGAGCGAAAATCCGTACTGGACTTTTGCTACGTTATACAGCAACAAGGCTCCATAACTCTAACGTCTTGGTTAGAAAAAAAGGGGCTACTACAGGAACATTGTGGATTAGTAAACATTGCGCATATGCGAGAGGTTTATGCAGTATTTCACAATAATCAATTAACAGAAGGGTACCTTAAGGGTATAAGTTCCGGCATTGAAGCAAATGATATTTCCTTAAGTTCAGTGGAAAAAGGAATTGAGCCTTTGGCAATACTGAGCTTCAATAAAGATGGCTACTCTAAATATTGCAAAGACTATAAAGAATATTGGGAATGGGTAGAAAAGCGTAATGACGTACGTTACGAAAACACCATAGAACATGGTAAGAATTACGATGCGAAAAATATGATGCATACTTTCAGACTTTTAAATATGGCTGAAGAAATTGCAAAAGAGGGCAAGGTAAATGTTAGGAGATTTGACCGTGAATTTTTGCTTAAAATCCGTTCAGGGGCGTTTTCTTATGAAGAATTGGTAGAATTAGCCAACGAGAAAGTATACCAAATCGACGAGCTTTATGAGAAATCCAATTTACCCGAACAACCTAACCTTGAAAAAGCTGAGGAGGTTTTAATTGAAATGAGGGAAGTGCTTTATCGTTAAAACCGCAAATTTTTCTATAGATTTGAAAAAAAATTAAAATATTAACCCAGTTCCACTCAGTGAAAGTTCTATCAAATTTTAACTATTTAGGCTCGATTTTTTCGGTAGATTTTATACGTTCCCATAATTCCGGTTCGTGCTCTAAAACTCCCATAAAGTCGAGAATTAGCTCTAAATGTTCGTTAAATTTGTTAGCATTTTCTCCGCTTGGCGCCACAAACCCACTCAATTGAGTGGGTTTTTTTTATGAAATAACTTGATAAAATTTTTTACAATTTCAATTGTAAGGTCATATAAAAATTTATAGGATCTGATGGTAAAATACCAGGACCAGGATAACCTTCGGCACGGCGTGTAAAATAAATTTGATTAGTGAAATTATTTACGCCTGCTGAAAGGTTCAACATTTTAAATGTGTACTGTGCCGAAAAATCACAAATCGTATATGTTGGTATAATACCAGTGATAGCATTTGTACTAAATTTTGAATTACTCGCGTCGGCATATTGTTGAGCTGTATAAGAACCCTGCACAGTTGAACTGAACTTTTTGTATTTGTATGTTATTCCACTGCGAAAAATACTTTGTGGCACTAACTCTACTAATTTATTATTAAACCCACTTTGCTGACTGCTAACATATCGTGCATCTGTATATGAGGCATTAACATAATAACTCAATTTATGTTTTGCTTGTTTATTAAACAGTTTAAATAAATCAATTTCCGCAAAACATTCAGCGCCCATGTTTCTACTATCAGAAATATTAGTACGATAACGGTAAAGCACATATGTTGATTCATCTTCTTTTAATACCGTTCCTATACGATCATTATATCTCAAATAATACAAACTAAAATCAACGTACAATAAATCTCTTAAAGTGATTCGCACACCGCCATCAGCCGTGTATCCAGTTTCATCTTTTAAATTTGGATCTACTTTAAAGTTTGGATTTACAACACGCATATCATTAAAATTAATGGAGCGATAATTTTGACTGAAGTTCACATACAACTCTATTTTGTTTAAAGGTTTATACAATAGTCCTAACCCGCCTAATAAAAACGAACGACTACTTCCTCTCGATTCATTATGGGTTAAATCTAAAATAATATTTCCTGCCAAATCTTTATTGGTTTCTTTATAATAGCCATTTGCCATAGTATTAATATATTCGAAACGAATACCTGGCGTTAAACTCAACTTAGAGGATAATTGAAAAATATTTTCAGAAAAAATGGCAATGTTTTTACTCGGAAATGTATAGTCACTATGCTCTAAATTATCAGGATGCAAATAATTAAAATGAGCTAACGAAGTCGTGTCTCCTAAACCTTGTTTACGTATTGTTTGGCCTTGATAATAACGGCCACCAATTAAAAAAGTGGATGTGTTTTTTAATAACTGGTACTGCTTTAGTAACCGCAACTCTGAACCAAAATTTTTATACTGATCACTTAAAACATCACGTTCAATTAATGGATCGCTTCTGTTTATTTGCCCTAAAAACCCAACTGTAACACGCTCAGCAACCAAGCCGAAATTCATCCAGCTTAAACGTGTGGTCGGTGTAATTTTCCAATCTAACGATGCAGATATTAAATTCCAATTCACTTTAAACCAGTTTCTGTTTCTAATACTTTGTGAGGCATCTTTTTCGAATTGCTTATCGGTTAAGCCTCCTGGCTGATGAGCCAAATAAGTCATATAGGTATACTCACCAGTAATTTTAATATTTTGCGTTGCCTGATAATTAACCGAAGCGTGCGCCGTATGCATTTTAAATTCGGAATTAGGGCGCCAACTATTTCCTTGTTTGTATTGATAAAATGTATAGTAGCTTACTTTTTTTATTGTCCCAGCCAAACTATTAAATGTATTATACAAACCAAAAGAACCTAGAGTTTGTCTTGACGTTAATTGAATTTTTTTATCAGTTGGTGGCTTTTTAAATTTAAAATTAATGAATCCTCCAAACTGTGTACCATATTGCAAACTAGCGGCACCGCGTATCACTTCAATTCTATCTAAGGCTTCAGTAGGTGGCGTATAATAACTTTCTGGGTAACCTAAAGCATCAGCACTAATATCATATCCATTTTGTCGTGTATTAAAATTCGAAACCCGATTTGGATTTAATCCTCTACCCCCTATTCCTAATTGGATACCTGCTCCATCATTTTCGAAAATATTGATACCTGCAACTTTAGCAAATATTTGTCGCGAATTATTTGTTGCCAAATTAGCATTGATATCATTCAATAAAATAACTTCACTTTTTTTTCCAGCAAAAATAGAAGTACCCTCTACATTCATTAATTTTCCGATTCCAAACGAATTATCTTTTTCAGCTTCAATAATTACTTCTTTTAAATTATTTCCAAGCGAATCGAGTTGAATTAATAAGGTTGTATCGGAACTGATTTTAAGTTTTGATAGATGATTTTTATATCCTTGAAAAAAAACAGTGAGTTGTAAATTTCCTTCTTTGATGTTTTGTACAATAAATTGGCCAGCTAAATCAGTAGATGTTTTTTGATTTTGTGCTGTAACTTCGGCATTTTTTGCAACAGCACCATTTGCAACAAACACGGTGCCTTTAACCGTATACACGTTTTGAGAAACCAATGCAGTTACCCAAAACATCAATAAAAATATAATGCCTTTTTGTTTCAAATTAATTATTATTAAATGGAATTATCCATTTTTTAGTTTTAAAACTATCTTCCTCTTTACTTAAATCAGTTTTTTTGTCGACCATTAAGCAACTTGCTTTTCCATTTAACGTTACGTAAGATTCTGAAACTACTTCAGGATTTACTATTCCTTTTTTTTGAAATTCGTCTTTTAAAAAATGTGCGTAATTCACCAACATATCAGGTTGCGTCGCCATCATTTTTTCCTGCATCGGTGTCAAATAATCACTATTACTCACCTCAATTTCTTTACCTGTGTTTTTTTCACGCACATAAAAAAAAGCAGTGCCAGCTTTTTCCATTAACATTACTCTCCACGAAAACCGATAACCTTGCTCTGTCCAATATAAATTGCCATCGTAAAACAAATAACGAAAAGGTATTAAAATTTGCAAAGTAAAATGTATAAAAAACAAACTATAAAAAAGCTTTACAGTTAACGGTGATGGATTATAATAAATCATAGGCTCTGTTTTTTTACTTCTTTTAAACAGAGACTCAATTTTATTGATTAATTGTATGTGGAAATTTTCAGTAAAAAAGATAGCGGTAAGTGTAATCATTATGTATGGAAACATTCCAATATTAAAAAACAACGAAGTTGCTAAATGAAATATAATAACCAAAACATAAGCTGGTTTTATAAATCGCGGACTAAATAATAAAAACGGAATTACTAAATCATATATGCAACCAAACCAACTAAATACAAAAGCAACCCACTGTTGCGTTAACAGTGAACCAATGATTGGCATTTCGCTATGAGCTGGCAACCATATTTTTAAAGGCTGAGCGTGTAATAACCAATCGGAATTTACTTTTGCTAACCCAGCAAAAAAGTAAACAATAAAAACCTGAAATTTAATAAGGAGTATAAAATAATTAGGAGCGTTTGTAGCAAACAACTCTTTTTTACGATATACATCCAACGAAAAATAACGATGAGCTGGCAGAAATATTAATAAAAAACTCATTATACTAATGAAGTAATAATGATTTAAATAATTTGTTTTATCAATTAACTCAACATAAGTAAATACTAAAAAAAACAAAATTGCAGAAGCTCTATAAAATAATCCTAAGGCTATACATAAAGCGGCTATTGCTAAAATTCCAAAAACAACGTACATTAAATTTCCCTCAAGTGGTTTTATCCACTCAAACCCATAGTACGGAAAAAATAATTTTGGCTTAATATACATTGTATACACCCAGCCTTTAGCTATAAATCTAAGTGTTGATAGTAGCATTAAAATACCAAAGGCCATTCTGAAAATGGCCAATGGAGCAAGATGAACAGATTTAGTAAAGTATGTTTTGATGTTGTTAATCACCGTCACCATCCTGATAAGTAATAACGATGCCTAATGCCGAAGGCATATCCGTCTTAAGTAATACTAATAATTTTACTAACTCAACATACGCTGCATCTACAGTAGCTATATCATTAGTTACAGAAACTGATAATGGCTCATTAACCAAAGCTAATTTCACTTTTACTATAGAAAACTGATTTTTAATAGCATCGTTTAAGGTTCCAGAATTATGCTGCACTTTTAATGCCTCTAAATAATCGTCTAAGCCTAAGCCATCCGCACCGTTTATAGAACGACCTAAATACACATTTTCAATATTTGATAAACAGGTTTTTGCTAAACTTACCGATATTGTTTTAGCATAATACGCTTCACATTTTTCGGGTAATGCAACGCCTAGTGTTTTTTTGCCTAGTGGAATTCCAATTTTTCCATTCTTTATTAAATCTATTTCATAATTTAATTGGTTAATTAATAGTCCTAAAGAACTTCCTATTTCTGAACCAGTAGACGCATTAAATGTATTTTTATAAGAAGCATTCCAAGCACTTATAATAGAGTTTAGTTTAGTTTGCATTTCGCCCAAACAACTATTTACATAACCATTACGATTTGCCGCATTAGCATCTGTATCAAATAAAGTTAATACACTTGCATCCGAAATGTTATGACCATACAATAAATAATCTATAGCAGGAAATCCTTTGGCGGGTATATTATTAACCTGACTTAAATTATAAGTTCCTGTAGAAATATTTGATTTAATTTGAACACTATCAGTAGGGTAAGTATCAAAATTAGCGCGAACAATTTCCGTTTCTGAAGGGCCAAATTCGAATAAGGACATTAATTGATATTGATTATAGGCTCTATTGAATTTTTGACGAGCTACTAAAAGATTTGCAACAGTTTTAGTTTGAATAAAATCGGCGTAGGCAAGCGCAAATGAATCTAGTGCTGTTTTAGCAACAGTAAAATTAGGTGCAATTACATTATTAGAGTAATTGGATAACATACCAGATTTATCGAAAGAAATTTCTGGATCTTCTTCCTCACTCTTTTTTTTCTTTTTACAATCGGTTAATATCCCTATAAAAAGTAATGCTATAATTATTAAAGTAATTTTTTTCATTGATATGAGTCCATTTAACAAAGCGAAGTTACAATTTATACAAAAACTAACCTATACCTTAAAAGTAGTATAACTAAGTGTTAATTATAAACTCCCTTTAATTGCTTGCATACTAAAAATAGTAGCAATATCATCAATTACTTGATTAATAGCAGTTAAAGAAATAGTGTTGTTATTTGTGCCTAATGAACTTAATAAATTATCGATTTGAGTTTGTGTAATTGTTTTATTGGTTTTGTATTTTAAACACATAATAAATCCACGAGCTTCAGATAAAACGTGATTTCTGAGAGCATTATCAGAAACATTAGTTTTAGCATCATTTAATTCGTGTATGGCGCTTGCAGCAATTAAACGCTCCCATTCATTTTGAATAATTGTTATTTGTGCATCTCGAGTAGTATAGTCTTTATTTGAAATCGCAGCTCTACCTTTTATAAAAGCATTCATTATCGTTGTTTTATTTCCTAAAACAATTCCTACTTCGGCAAAATACTCGCCCCAAAAAATCACAGTTGTATCATTAGTAGGAAAGTTTGGTTGCACTCCTAAATACCCAAAACCTTCATCCCAGTGATGTTCCATTGCTGTGCCTTCGCCTGTTACAATTGTTGTGTTATCCACAGTGTTACCTACACCTGCGCTACAAATATAAGTTTCCATTGATTGATAGTAAAACGCAGCGCCCATAGTTAGTTTTTCAAGCATTTCGCCGTAATCAAAACCATTGCTGTTAATTAAATAAGTTTTACTCGGATCAGAGGTACTTGTCTGAATATTTAAAGAATTGGTACTTGCAACAGCTAAACTATCCATATAGCTTTTAACTAAATTAACATCTAAAGCATAAAACTTATTTTCCAATTGTTTACCGGATGTATTAAGTGCGGGATCAGAAAAAGGACTTCCTGTATTTGAAAACATATTTTTCATAATAGAAGCTGATAATACAGTATTTGCAACTCTTCCCGTTTTTGCATAATTAATCATTTCGTCGAGCATCTTTAAACGAGTAATTTGTCCGCTATAATTAACTGTGGTAAAATTGTAGGTAGTTGGTACACTATATAAAGGTCCTGTTTGAGTTGGCGTTTCTGGTTCAACCATCTTATCTTTTTTACAAGCGCTAGTAACTAATAAAAGAGAAACTGGAATAGTAAGTAGTAATGATTTTTTTAGGGCAATTTTCATATTGAGGTTATTTAGAATGATTATAATTACACGCCAAAAGTATGATGTGAGTAATTAATAAGCAATACCTAAAAAAAGGTATACATATGTAAAATGGAATATTTGGTTTTGCTCTATATCAAAACATTTATAAAACAAAACACCTGTCAGGTTTTAAAAACCTGACAGGTGTGTATCCAATTTTGATTTGAATTTTTTAAATAACTAAACCTGAGCTACCACAGCCTTCTTATTAGCATTTAAGATGGCTACTTGTTGCGCTATGTTTTGTGCCATTTCTCTAAAGGCTAAAGCTTGTAGAGTAGTTTCTTGCAACACTGCTGGTCGGCCTACATCACCTGCTTCGCGTATGCTTTGCACTAACGGTATTTGTCCTAATAAAGGTAAGTCCATTTCTTCAGCTAAATTTTTAGCGCCTTCTTTTCCGAAAATGTAATATTTATTATCAGGCAATTCTGCTGGTGTAAAATAAGCCATATTCTCTACTATCCCTAAAACAGGAACGTTTAAAGCCGGTAACTTAAATAACGCAATTCCCTTACGAGCATCTGCTAATGCAACTGATTGAGGTGTACTCACAATAACAGCACCAGTAATAGGCACTGTACTACACAACGTAATTTGTATATCGCCAGTGCCCGGAGGTAAATCAACTATTAAATAATCTAATTCGCCCCAAGCTGTATCTGTAAATAATTGCGTTAAAGCCTTTGATGCCATTGGTCCACGTAAGGCAATTACCTGATCGGGTCCTGCTAAAAAACCAACCGAATTTAGTTTTACACCATAACATTCAACTGGTTTCATTTTTGGTTTGCCATCGTGTTCACCTTTTCCTGGCATTTCATTTTGCACATCAAACATAATAGTTTGTGATGGCCCATAAATATCGGCATCTACTAAACCTACTTTAGCACCTTGTTTAGCAAGAGCCACCGCTAAGTTCGCTGATACTGTAGATTTTCCTACACCACCCTTGCCTGAAGCAACAGCAATAATATTTTTTACTTGAGATAAAGTTCCTAAATCTTTATCACGTGTTGAAGTAACATTAGCAGTCATATTCACATTCACAACGGCTTCTTTATCTACGTAATGTTTAATCGCATTTACACAAGCATTGTGTATCATATCCTTCATCGGACAAGCAGGTGTGGTTAACACAACGGTGAACGCTACATTTTTACCATCAACTACTACATCCTTTATCATTCCAAGAGTTACTAAATCTTTTTTAAGATCCGGATCATCTACATATTTTAAGGCGTCTATAACGCTATCTACTGTTATTTCCATTTTATTATTTAATGAGTTAATAATTTACTGAATTTGTGTTTTGCATTCAGTTTCATTCACAAAATCATTCATTCTTTAATTCTCTAATTGTTTTGCTATGTTTAATAAATTTGCTTCATCAAAATCGCGTCCCATAATTTGAAATCCAATTGGCAACCCATTTGTATGTACTCCGTTAGGAACTGATATTGCAGGATTTCCGACTAAGTTAGCTTGTACCGTAAAAATATCTTCTAAATACATTTTAATTGGATCTTCGCTATTTTTTCCAAATTCAAATGCTGTACTTGGTGTTGATGGTGTTACAATAAAATCGTAATCCGATAATATTTCACGTGTTTTTTGACGAATTTTATTTCTTACTTTTTGAGCTTTGCTATAATACGCATCATAATATCCTGCACTCAAAACAAAGGTGCCAAGCATAATACGACGCTTTACTTCTTTACCAAAACCTTCGCTGCGTGTTTTTTTATATGTGCTTTCTAAATCAGTAGCATTAGGACTACGATACCCAAAATGTACACCATCATAACGCGATAAATTAGATGATGCCTCTGCCGTAGTTAATACATAATATGTTGGCACTAAAAAATCTAAATACGGAAAATCAACTGCACTTACTGTGTGTCCATTTTCTTTTAATTTATCTAAAGCCGATAAGGTATGTGCTTTTACTTCAGCATCAAGACCATTAGCCTCAACACACTCTTTTAAATAAGCGATTTTATATGATTTTTTTTCGTCAATATTTTTTAAATAATCATCAACTGGTTTTCGTGAAGCTGTTGTATCATACTCATCATTACCTGCCATTACTTTAAGCAACAATGCTGCATCATCAACCGATTTTGCAATGGGTCCAATTTGATCAAACGATGAACCATAAGCAACTAATCCCCAACGCGACACTCGTCCGTACGTTGGCTTTAACCCTACAGTACCCGTAAATGCTGCAGGTTGACGAATACTTCCGCCTGTATCTGACCCTAATGATACGTGACATAAATCTGCAGCAACAGCAGCAGCAGAGCCTCCAGAGGATCCACCTGGAACAACTTTTTCGTTTAATGGATTTAATACGTTGCCATAAGCAGAGTTTTCATTACTTCCACCCATTGCAAATTCATCGCAATTTAAACGGCCAATAATAATAGCATCTTGCGCTAATAAGCGTTCCACAACAGTTGATGAATAAAGCGATTCAAAGCCTTCTAATATTTTAGATGAGCAAGAAACTTTATGTCCTTTATAGCAAATATTATCTTTAATACCGATAACTACACCAGCCAATTTGCCTGCAGTTTTAGTAGCTATTTTTTCATCTACTAATTTTGCCTGAGCTAAAGCCGACGTTGTAAAAACTTCTAAAAATGCATTTAACTGTTTTTTAGATTCAATAGCTTTGATTGATTCTTCAACTAATTGCGCGCAAGTTGTTTTACCTGCAACTAAATCTGCCTGAAGATTTTTGATGGTTGTAAATGTATA
>JAYSTR010000010.1:0-15763 GCA_043719555.1 Bacteroidota bacterium
CAAGAAACCATAGAACCAAGTATAAAAAAGGCAATTAGTATTCGAAGCATAATGTTAGTTAAAGTTACTAATAAATAATCGCTAAATCAATTGTAAAATATAGTAAATTTGTCGAAAATTAAAATGACTATGGCAGATTTCTCGAAACATAAGTTTGGTACTAAAGCAATACATGCAGGTGCTGATCCAGATCGATCTACAGGTGCAATTATGACACCTATTTTTCAAACCTCTACCTATGTTCAGGAATCTCCAGGAACTAATAAAGGTTATGGTTATGCTAGAGGAAAAAACCCCACACGTGAAGCTTTACAAAAAAACATTGCGGCGTTAGAAAACGGAAAACATTGTACGTGTTTTAGTAGTGGAATGGGAGCAACCGATGCCGTGATGCGTATGTTACGACCAGGCGATGAAGTGATTACAGGCGATGATTTGTATGGTGGTTCTTACCGTATGTTTACTAAAATTTACGAAAACTATGGCATCAAATTTCATTTTATTAATTTAACAGATGCTAATAATATTAAAAAATATATTAACTCAAATACGAAGTTAATTTGGGCTGAAACTCCCACTAATCCTACAATGCAGATTATTGACATTGAGGCTTGTTCTAAAATTGCAAAGGGGCATAATTTAATTTTAGCAGTTGATAATACCTTTGCGTCGCCTTATTTGCAAAATCCTTTAGCGTTAGGTGCTGATATCGTGATGCATTCGGTAACTAAATATTTAGGTGGACATAGTGATGTGGTAATGGGTGCATTAATTACCAATAGCGATGAGTTACACGAAAAAATTTATTTTATTTTAAATAGTTGCGGTGCAAACCCTGGTCCAATGGATTGCTTTTTAGTGATGCGTGGTATTAAAACATTGCATTTACGTATGGAGCGTCATTGCTTCAACGGACGTAAAGTTGCCGAGTATTTAAAAACACATCCAAAAATCGAAAAAATTTACTGGCCTGGTTTTACAGATCATCCTAATCACGAAATAGCAAAAAAGCAAATGCGTGATTTTGGAGGTATGATTTCTATCGTTTTAAAAGGAGCATCGTTAGAGGATACATTTAAAATTGCATCTTCATTTAAAGTGTTCTCTTTAGCAGAATCGTTAGGCGGCGTAGAATCGTTAATTAACCATCCGGCAACAATGACTCACGCTTCTATACCAAAAGCAGAGCGTGATAAAGCAGGTGTTGTTGAAAACCTATTACGCTTAAGCGTAGGGGTTGAAGATTACGAAGATATTATTGAAGATTTAAAACAAGCATTAGGATAAGCACATGTCGTTTTCGGGTAAAACAGTATCGTTTCATACATTGGGTTGTAAACTGAATTTTTCAGAAACATCAACCATTGCACGCTTAATGCAAGAAAAAGGATTTAAAAAAATTGCCTTTGATGAGGGTGCTGATGTGTGTGTGATTAATACTTGTTCAGTTACCGAAAATGCAGATAAGGAATGTAAGCAAATTGTAAAATCAGCTTTAGCTAAAAACCCCGAAACATTTATAGCCGTAGTTGGTTGTTATGCTCAATTAAAACCAACAGAGATATCAAACATCGAAGGTGTTGATATGGTACTAGGTGCTTCCGAAAAATTTAAATTATTAAACTACATTCATTTTTCGGGCAAGCAAGCTCAAGCGCACGTTCATAACTGCGAAATATCGGAGGTTAATACTTTTGTAGATTCGTTTTCGGTTGGGGATAGAACCCGTTCTTTTTTAAAGGTTCAGGATGGTTGCGATTATAGTTGTACATTTTGTACTATACCCTTAGCGCGCGGAAAAAGCAGAAGTGATACCATTGAAAACGCCGTTGCTAACGCTCAAAAAATTGCACAAAGTGGTGTAAGAGAAATCGTATTGACAGGTGTTAACTTAGGCGATTTTGGTTATGGGGTTGATATTGATCAAGAAACTAAAAAACGTAAAGAATATAATTTTTTAGATTTAATTAAAGAGTTAGATAAGGTTGAGGGTATTGATAGAATTCGTATTTCATCCATTGAACCCAATTTATTGACGAACGAAGTGATAGAATTTGTGGCGCAATCAAAATTATTTGTACCTCATTTTCATATTCCTTTACAAAGTGGTAACAACGATATTTTAGCAAAAATGAAACGCCGTTATAAGCGTGAGTTGTATCAAGACAGAGTAACTAAAATAAAAGAGTTAATGCCAAACTGTTGTATAGGTGTTGATGTGATTGTTGGCTTCCCTGGCGAAAGCTTAGAGCATTTTACCGATACCTATAATTTTATAAACGCATTAGATGTAAGTTATTTGCATGTGTTTACCTATAGCGAGCGCGATAACACAGAGGCTATTAGTTTAGATGGGGTTGTAGAAGTAAGTGAACGCAAACGCCGTAATAAAATGTTACGTATTTTATCGGCTAAAAAGCAACGTTATTTTTATGAGCAAAATTTAAATAAAGATTTAGTTGTATTATTTGAGCACGAAAATAAACACGGGATGATGCACGGCTTCACCGATAACTATGTGAAAATTTCTGTGCCCTTTAACGAAGGATTAGTCAATCAATTAACTACCATTCACACTACTTCTATTAACGAAGAGGGATTGGTGATTGCTTAGGTTTTAAATTTAAAAACTATAAACTATAAACTAAAAAAGCTACCAACTAGGTAGCTTTTTAATTATAGAGAAATTACGACTTAAATAATCATCAAACTTTTTGCCTGACTATAAGCGTTTTTGCCATTTTTACTGATGCCGTAATACCTCACATAAATGGTACTACCAGGCGTTTGATTACTCAGAGTAACTTTTGTTAAACTGGAAGCCGTAAGCTCCTGCCACGTTGTATTATCAGTACTATACTCATACATAAAGGCTTTTTCATCAGTCCCTCGGGGCACGCGAACTTGTAATTTGCCATTGCCTATGGCATCCAACGTTAGTTCTGTAACACCGCTTGAGCCGCCAACTACGGCTACTTGCATGCCAGCGCTGGTAATAACCATCCCAGGATTTACGTTACTATTAGCGGTACGTTCCACAAAGGCTTTAATAAAATTAAAGGCACTTACTAATATGCGTTCCTGCTCGTGCATAAAACTGGTATCGGCCGAGGTGCCACCTGTCGCTGCAATAACCGCATTGTGAGTATTTGTAATAATGGTTTGTATGGCTGCATATTTTATGGGCATATTTGCATCCAAAAAATTACCACTGCTTTGCATCGCATCTTTTATGCTTTGTGTTTTTACTACTTTACCTTCGGCTGATAAGCTAGTTAAGCCTAAGGCTGCTTTTACTAAATTTGTCATAATATTATTTTTTAAATTGATGAATGATAAAAATCGGTTACGGAGTAATCCGATGTATGCTTACTTAGTCCCTTTTAAAAATAGTATCATATTGCCTCCTTTAGTTATGTTCTTTTTTAAAAACGACATACCTTATTTAATTAGTATGTTTGCTTTGCAAACAAATGTTAAAGCCGTTTATAATTTTTAGTTAACCCTTTAACACCTGTGTTGCTTTATTTACATCTTATAATATGGTGTTTAAATAAATGATACAAGAGTTGTTGTTAAGAGACGTTAATTTTAAAACAAAGACGATAAAGACTAATCGTAATAGCATGGTTGGTATCATAAACAATAAAGTGTTTAGCGAAAATACTTGCTTGGCTAATGAAAAATGTGTTTTTGATAATGGGAATAACAACGTTGCTAATGGGAAATGCCTTTCCATTAAACTAAATAACAACGTTGCTAACGGAAAATGTATTTCCATTGCAATTAATGACATTGAGTTTAGCAAAGATGATAACGCCGTTAACAAAAACATATTTTTTGCTAATAGAAATAACACAACTGCTAATGAAGAATACCTTTCCATTAAACTAAATAACAAGGCGTTTAGCAAAGATAGTAGCGCCGTTAGCGGAAACATGTTTTTTGCTAATGGAAACAATAAAACTCCTAATGGCAAATACCTTTCCATTAAACTGAATAACAACGTTACTAACGGAAAATGTATTCTCGTTAAACTAAATAATAAGACGTTTAGCAAAGATGATAACGCCATTAACGAAAAAAATATTTTGCTAATGGAAATGATAACGTTGTTAATGAAAAATGTATTTCCATTGCAATTAATAACAAGGAGCTTAGCAAAGATGATAACCTCGTTAGCGAAAAGTAGTTTTTTGCTCGCTTAGCAATACGAGATGAGTAATTAAAATTTGAAAGGGTGCTTTTCTTTACCTTAAAATTATCACCGTTGTGAATTATGCTATATTTAACAATGATTAATAATAGACGAAATGTGAAATTTACCTATTTAACGGTAGTATATATTTATGTAAATAAGATTAAATTCAATGATTAATAAAACTAGTTTGAAATACACGTACCTATATATTTTAATTATTTGCTTTGTATGTAGTAAGGCTCAAACGCGATTTAATATTAATGTATCTATTGGAGTGGATACCTCTCTTGATGCAGGTATAAAAGCGATTCAATTAAAAAACAAACAATATATATCTTGCGGTGTTGTAATTGGGGCAATGATAAATTACCAAGCAGCATATATTGTAAAAACAGATAGTATGGGTAATTGTATTTGGAGGAGGCAATACGATTTTTCGCCTGCTACTACCTTTACCAATAATGGTACAGATATATTTAGAGATGTGATTGAGCTGCCTGATAGTAATTATTTACTATTGGGCACTACTACTAATACACTAACTAACGATGACGATGCTTTTTTGTGTAAAATTGATACGGCTGGTAATGTTATTTGGTTAAAAAAATACATGCACCCCGATGATGATGAATGTTCGGCCTTTAAAATTACCCCCGATGGTAAAATTATAATTGTAGGGTATACATTTAGTAATGGTGGTACACATGATGATGTGGTATTAATTAAAACCGATATAAATGGTAATTTAATTTGGCGCAAACGCTTTGGGCATGCCATTTATTGGGAAAAATATTACACTATTGATGTGATAAAAAATAACACAGAGTACATATTAGGTGGCGAGTATGGTTATTATAATACGGGTAACCCTTATTTTGATATGAGTATTATGCGCACCGATACGGCAGGTAATGCATTATGGCAACAACAATATGGTATAGCAAGTATTGATGATACTGGAAAAGGTGGTATACCAACCTTAGATAGTGGTTATGTAATATATGGTCAGTATAACGGGGAAGAGTCACTCTTAAAAGTTGATAAATACGGTGTACAACAATGGGTTAAAAATTATGGCTATAATAATAACGCTATAATTAGCCAAGTAATACAATTACCCGATAGTAATTATGTATTAATGCTTGCTACAAGTGATACCGAAACAATGTCATTTACTGGTCGGTTAGTAAAAACGGATAAAAATGGAGATGTGATTTGGAAACGTATTTACTCGCCCTATAATACATGTTGCGGTAATTATTTTTATGGATTTAATACAACTGCCGATAAGGGATTTATAATTACAGGAGAGTACGGGAACATAGGCCAACCTTACCAAAACACGTGGTTAGTAAAAACAGATAGCTTGGGTTGCGATAGTGCGAGTGGGTGTAGTTACTTAACAACGGGCCTTGTTAGTTCGAGTGTTCCCGATAGCTATAGGGACAAGAATCAGTTTTCTGTTTATCCTAATCCTACAAATAATAGACTCTCCCTAACCCTCTCCGAAGGAGAGGGAACTGCGTTAGGTGTTATTGAAGTTAAAATAACTAATATGTTAGGTGCGGTTGTACTATCATCTCCCCTTAGGAGAGACAGGAGTGGGGCTTTTGATGTTTCCTTTTTACAACAAGGCATTTATTTTTTAAGTGTGTATAAAGGCGCAGAGTTATTGGGCGTTAAAAAAATAATTAAGGAGTAGCAAGCACTCAGAAGCCTTGCGTTTTTGCTTCTTTTGTTTCAAGACAAAAGAAGGCGCTATAAAGAAATTAGCAACTTTCCGCTCCTCAGTATATGCGCTAACAAACACCTAGGCTTCGCTGGATTTTTAATCCTACGGAAATAAAATAAAAAAACGGTAAGAATTAAGAAACAGTAAATTAAAAATAAAACGTAAACGTTAAATTATTAATGCCGCAGGATTGCAAATCCAACGGAGCAGGAGGATTGGTGGTTGCTTAATTGTGACATCTTTTTTCAAATAAAAAGACTTGCAGAATAGCAAGTCTTTTTCATTCTTTTAAAACTTTATTTTTATTTTACCTCACTAAAGTTAAATGCCCTTTTTCTTTTATTATTTCTCCTTTAGCAGTTGTGTAGTTAATCATATAAAAGTAAGTTCCTGAATTAGATTCAGCCCCCGATTTTGTTTTACCGTCCCAAAAGCCAGCTGTTCCGCTCCATTCGTGCATTTTTAAGCCCCATCTATCAAAAATAATACACGTTAAATCTTTAATACCACTTGCTTTTACTTTAAAATATTCGTTGGCATTATCGCCGTTTGGCGAAAATACGTTTGGTATTTCAATATACTCAACCGATACACATTTAGTTACTGAATCGGTACATTGGTTAAATTTAGCAGTAAGTTTAACACAACAAATAGCTGTATCTAAAGGTATAGTTATGGTTGTTAATGTATTACTTAAGGCAGCGTTACAAAGCGTCCACTCATAACTACTATAACCTGTACTAGTGTTTGATAGTGTAATAACCGACCCAATTTGTAAATCCGACACGTTATCCATCCCTGTAAAGGCCGCTATCGGATTTAATAATAACACATTGGTTGTTGCCGTTCCAACGCATCCATTTAATATTCCGTTTACCGAATAGGTTTGTGTATTTGAAGTTGGAACAACTGTAATGGTATTGGTATTATTTGCTCCAGTACTCCACGTGTATGTTGTAGCATTGCCGCTTGCTGTTAATGTAACGGCTTGGTTAATACAAGCTGTTGGTGAGTTAACTGTAATAATAGGTAATGCATTAACAGTAATTAAAATAGTGCCACTTGCTGGGCAAAAAGAATTACCGCTTACAGTGTAGGTTGTGTTTGCAGTTGGTGTTACCGTTAATGGATTTTGTGATGAACCATTATTCCAAGTGTAGCTTGATATTGCAGTTGCCGTTGCTGTTAAAATTGTTGATTGCCCGGCACAAATTGTTTTTGTTGTTGCAGTAATTGTATACACAGGTTTTGCAGTAACGCTAATTGTTACAACAGCAGTGTTAGTGCAAACACCCACATTACCGGTTACGGTATAGGTTGTTAACGTTGTTGGACTAGCAACAACATTTGCTCCCGTTGTAGTATTTAAGCCCGTTGCAGGCGACCAGTTATAAATAGCTGCACCGCTTGCTGTTAAGTTTGCACTACTACCAGCACAAATATTGGTGGCCGAGGTAGTAGCATTTACAGGTAATGGATTAAATATTGTTACAGTTGCGGTTGTTGATGAAGTGCCAGAGCAACTTGTACCAGTAACTGTATAAATTGATGTTGTATTAGGATTAACATTAATGCTTGCTTGATTTAAGTTTGATGATAATATATTATTACCGGCACTCCATGTATACGAACCTGCACCGCTTGCTGTTAATGTTACACTGCCTGTTGGGCAAGTAGTTGCGTTAGCCACTGTTATTTGTCCTGTACCTGTAACTAAAATTACATTTACTACTGCGGTATCTGAGCAAAAACCTTGTTTGCCTGTTACAGTATACGATTGAGATGTGGTTGGTGTACCCGAAATAGTATTTGTGTTTAATGTAGTTACTCCCGTGCTCGAAACCCAATTATAAGTATTAGCTCCAGTTGCCATGGCTGTAAAAGTATTACCACTACAAAGCACAATGGGATTTGGTGTAGCGGTTACTGTAATATTATTAATGGATGTTTGCAATGTAGCCGTTGTTTGCCCACAGGTATTGGTAGCTGTAACGGTAAACACTCCACCTGTATTTGTATAATTTACGCTTATAGCTGAGTTTGTTGTTGATGAAGATGAAGTTAATGTAACGCCCGTTGGCAAAGCCCAATTATAAGTGGTTCCAATATAATTTGTGGCTGAGTAACTTACGTTATTTACATTTGGGCAAACAGTGCTTGCGCCTGTAATATTTACAACTGGCGGAATTGCAGCTACCACAACATCAACTGTTTGTGATGCCGAACTTGCACAACCAGCCGACTCTACGGTATAATTTGTGGAGATGGCTGGGCTAGCATTAGTAGTATTTGTGGTAGTGGATGATAATCCCAAGGCAGGCGTCCAAGTATACGTTAAGCCACCATTTACTAATAAGAGTGTATTTTGTAACGGACAAATAGTTACACTAGGTGAGATTGTTAGTGTTGGTGTATTTGGTATAACATAAATGGTTTGGTTTTTAAAATTGGTGCAAGTTACACTAGAAAATGGATTACCCGGTTCTGCTAATAATGATATGTTATAGATACCTGGTGTATTAAATATATGACTCGCATCAGGATTAGCACCAAATAAATCATTTGTATTATCAGTATTATTTGGGCCGCTTGAAGGGTCGCCAAATGTCCATGTGTAATTATTGAAATTGAAACTTGGATGAGTAGATGTGTTATCGAATTGTACACTTGCACCTACGCATACTGTATTAGATGGTAAAGCTGTAAAATTAGCAATAGGCGAATTTTCTACATTTACTGTAATATTATCAGTTGCAATTCCACAAGAGCCATAATCAATGGTTACGTTAAACGTTTGATTTCCTGATGATAATGAGGTAACGGTAATGGTTTGATTATTTTCTTGTCCAACTGGAACGGATGCTCCTGTCCAAGTGTAACTATTAGCAGAATTGGCTGTTAATGCGTATGGAGTTCCTTTGCAAACGTCGGCTGGCCCAGTAATATTGGCAATTGCTGGTGATTGGGTAAAGGTAGTTGTTTGAGGCAACATCACATTACCGCATGCATCTAATAATGTATTGCCATCGGTTCCTGTTTGTGAATTAATTGTCCATGGCCCAGCACCAGATAAAGCAGGCGTTATAGTAACCGTAATTTGAGAAACGTTAGCTCCACAATTTACACCTTGTGCCGCATTTACTGTATAAGGGCTACCAGTGCCAGTTACTGTAAATGCACTACCGTCAGCATCTATCGATGCGCATTGCACAATTTCAGAAGTATTAATAGTTAAAACAGATGAGCCACAAGGCGCAGAAACACTGCTAATTGTAGGTGGTGTGTTATCAAATATAGAAGCTGTACCTGCACTAAAATCTAAACTATAACCACTTTGCGTAGATGAATAATTACTTACAATTAACACGTATGTTTTACCTGGCGTTGTGGGTAAAATTGTACTTTGATTAATTCCACTAGCATTTTCGGATGCGTTTATGCCCGAAGATGATAATCCAGTGTTGCCACTTGTAGCCGAATAATTACAACGAATTGGTGTAACTGCTCCACTTGCTATATCGGCACAAGATTTACCAGTTAAATCATATAAGGCATAGTCATAATCATCACTTGGTGAATTTGGAGAAATTTGAAAAGCTAAATTACCTGAAGTATTTGAGGTAAAGGTATACCAAACAGAGTTTTTCTCTTGCTCTCCCAAACAGGATGCATTTGCTGGAATTTCATTTAAATTTCCTGAACCACTGTATGAACCTGCAGTGTTATAAATATTTTGACAAACAGGAATTGCGCTACCACAATCTTGCTCAGGCGAAGATGATATTTTTAGTGTACCACTTTCATTTTTTAATTTACCTTGCTGAAACAACAATGTACGCTCTTCTTTTTCGCGAATACGCGTTTTTAAATCTTTTGCTATCGTTGTTTGCGCGATATAGCTTAATGAAAATGAAATAAAACTTATAGTTAATAATAGACTTTTAATTTGCATAACAATTTGAGTAATTTTTGAAACGCCAAAATAGCGTTTTTTTGATTAAAAAAACGCTTACTATTTTTGTAAAATAAGATGGAGATAATTGAATTCGAATTTGCGGTTATGCTAAATTCCTTACAATTTCTATTTGACTGCAAATACGCTCAATTAATAAAGCGATGATGCGTTTATTTACTTCTTTTTTATTTTGAGTATAAAACAAAAAATTTTCGGTAGTAAAATAGGCTACTATAAACCCTAAATTAAATTGCTTAAACTGAATATTCGATTTAAATAGATCGTGCACCTTGGCCACTTTTAAATGGTGTTTAAGCTTATGGAAATCTATTTTGTTTTCGATAATAGCAATTTCAAACGTTTGGATAATTAAGTCGTTTTGGAATTTTAAAATAGGTCGTAACACATCATTCTGAAAGGTTTCATTTTCTGATTCCGTTTCTCTAATAAATTCAATTTTAGGTAAGATGTTTTTTAATAAGTCGTTACGATTATCCATTGCTTTGTTTTAATATTGGTACAATATAGTCAATGTTTATCAAAACCTATTTAGCGCTTTTCCATTTAAATGTTTTAATCATTTGCATGATATCAACACGTAAATAATCAACTATAATTTTAACGGAATCAATATTGGGAACATTATTAAAATACAAGGCACCGCGCATAAAATGTGTGGTGCTATCAGTTACATAAAACTGTAAGTTTGATGCCGCATTGCCGCCTATATCGTACACCAAACCATATACTTTGGCACTGTCTCTTATAATAACTGTTTCTTCTAAACCTGTTGCTTTTATTTGGTGCTTAATAGCAAAATCTCTGCATTGGCTTAAAATGGTATCTAAATTATTAGTGACTTCCTTATAGCTTAAATGTAATTGCGCATTGTATTTAGGGAAGTTTACGTTTATCCAACAAGGGTTTGCGCCTTTATGTAAATCGTTTTTAATGTTGGCGTAGGTTGGAATTTCGAAACTATAAGGGCATAAGCTATCATACAAACGGTATTCTTTTTTCGGAAAATCAACTCTAAAATAACCCTTAGGTTTAGGAATAAATGTTTCGTCATAATCATCGCTACTACATGATACAACAGAAACCAAGATTAAAATAAGAGCAAAGAATTTAGTAATAGTCAATCGCATTTTTTAGAAATGTTAATAATAAAATTTAACTCAACAATTGTCTTAAGGCTACAATTTGCTCGGCTGTACCAAGTACAAATAATTTTGCGTCTGGAAAAATACGAGTGTCAGCACTAGGATTTACAATGTATTCGCCCATAGCCGTTTTAAAACCAATAATATTTGCTCCCGATTTATTTCTGATTTCTAAATCTTTTAGCGTTTTGTGCTTTAATGCTTCGGGAATTTGAGCAAAAGATATTTCTTCTAAATTAATATTACTAGTTCCCTCGGAGGTAATGCGATCAATAAATTCCATCACATCTGGTTTCATTACTAAAGTAGCCATGTGCGCTCCACCAACTTTATCAGGCATGATAACATTATCAGCACCAGCAATTTTTAATTTGGTATCCGAGTTATCTTCACTGGCACGCGAAATAATCGTTAAATTTTTATTTAAGTTGCGAGCGGTAAGCACAATAAATAAATTATCAGCATCAATTGGCAGTGTTGTAATTAAAGCCTTCGCATTTAAAATACCTGCCTTTAAAAGAACCTCATCTTGTGTACTATCACCTTTTAAAACTAAATCGCTAAACTTATGATTCAGGCCTGCAATAATTTTATCATCGTTTTCAACAACTACAAAACGCTTGTTGTGTTTTTTTAAAACTTGGGCAGCTTGTCGTCCGTTACGGCCATAGCCGCAAATGATAACATGATCGGATAGTTTTTCTATAGATGCGTTCAATTTTCTGTTTTTAAAAAATTCGTTAAACTCGCCATCTATTACAAATTTTGTAATAGAGGATGCTGCATAAGCAAATGTACCAAAACTTGTGATAATAAGAAAGGCAGTAAATACTTTTCCAGCTTGACTTAGTGGGGCAACTTCGCCATAACCAACAGTTGCTACCGTAATAATGGTCATATAAAAGGCATCAAACCAACTATAGTTATCAATAATAACATAGCCAATGGTGCCTATCATCCATAAAATAAGTAATATGCACAAAGGCATTATAAACCGGAAATATGATCTTATAATCTCAATCATTTAAATCACAAGGTAATAAAAAAAAGGAAACTACTCAAATCTTAAGCAATCAATTGGATCAAGTTTTGAGGCACGTTTAGCAGGAATATAACCACTTAAGAGACCTACTAATAAGCAAACAAAAAAGCCAATAATAACCCACATCCATGGCATAAAAAAAGATGACCCTAACGAAAACGAAATAAAGTTGGCCGCGATGACTCCCATTAAAATTCCAAAAAAACCACCCATAAAACAGATAACCACACTCTCAATTAAAAATTGAGTTTTAATGGTTTCGGAAGTTGCTCCTAAGGCTTTACGTATACCAATTTCTTTTGTGCGTTCGGTCACCGATACCAACATAATATTCATTAAACCTATTGATGCACCTATTAATGTTATGATGCCGATAATTAATGCTCCCATTGAGGCTTTACTTGTTAAGCCTATTAACATATTAGCTAAACTATCAGCTTTTGATATTTCAAAATTATCTTGTTCGCCAACAGGCACACCTCTTATTTTACGAAACATCCCTGTTGCTTCATCTATTGCCATTGCTAGCCAAGCAGTATTTTTTGCCAATACAGAAATAGTAAAACTCATATCGGGTTTTCCAAAATATTGTCGTGCATTGGTAAGTGGAATTAAACAAACTTTGTCGCCACCAAATCCCATACTGTTACCTTTGCTGGCAAGCACTCCAATAATTTTATATTTACCACCATTAATGCTTATAATTTTATTCAATGATTTTTGTTTGCCTTTAAACAAATCGAATTCTATGTCTTTGCCAATAATAACAAGGTTTGTAGCCGATAAACTTTCTTGAGGTGAAAAATTTCTTCCAACTTCTAAGTTATAACCATTGGTATTTAAATAATTTTCATCAGCCCCAAAAATTTGAATATTAGGATTTGTTTTCTCGGAGTTGAATTTAAGCGTGGCATTAAACGATGCCATTGTTGATAAAGCAGTAGTTACAGGAAATGTAAATTCCTGTTTAAAACGAAGGGCTTCTTTGTAAGTGATGGATTCGTATTTTTTTGCTCGTTTTCCCTTACGTCCTACTTTTACAGTTACATCTTTATTTCTTATGGTAAATGAGTTCGCACCCATGCTTGTGAAATTGGCATTTATAGAGCCTTTCATGGCATCAATAGCAGATGATATTCCAACCAAAGCTGTAATGCCAAAAAAAATAATGAGCATCGTTAAAAACGTACGCAACTTATTGCCTTTAATGGCATCTAATGATATCGCAATATTTTCTTTAAGATTTAACGGCACGTCGTAAAAGTATCAAATTGTTTTAGATAAACTTATATTCTTTACTTATAACTCCAACTCAATAGTAGGATCCCAGTATAGTTCTTTAAAATTAACAACAATATCATTTTTAATTTCAATTTTTTCTTTTTCTAAAAGTTCCTGCATTAAAATGGGTGTAGCAAAATGATGCTTGCCTGTTAATTGCCCATTACGATTAAGTACACGATGCGCAGGCACTTTAGGTGTTTGGTTATGTGCCGCATTCATGGCATAACCTACTACACGTGATGATTTTGCTGCCCCTAAATATTTGGCAATAGCGCCATAACTGGTAACTCTGCCTTTGGGTATTAAACGAACTACTTGATATACTTGCTCAAAAAAATCAGACGATGTATTTGCCATATTATTGTATCATTAAATTACACCCTCTTAAATCACTATTATCAAATCGGCCAATAATTTCAAAGGTATAGTGGTTATGTTTTTTTCCTAAATCTTTGGTTTCAATAAATGAACAAGAGTTTAAGTTCGCCAAATCAATCACGTTTATACCACCGTTTTTTTGTTCTGCTAAATAATTAAAGGGATCGTTTATATCTCTTATTAATACTCGCATCCACGGCGGACAATTAAATAACCCATTTTCTTTGGAGTAGGCTTGCGATAATAATTCCGTCATACCATATTCGCTATGAATGGTTTTTATGTTAAAGGATTGTTTGAGTAGTTGGTGTATTTCTTCTTTCAGTAATTCTTTGCGTTTACCTTTCATGCCACCCGTTTCCATTACAATAAAGTTCTCATTTAGGCTAATGTTTTTCTCTGCTAAATCGAGTAGGGCATAGGTAACTCCTAGTAATATGGTTTTTTGTTTTTGTTGTTTGAGTTGCCTTATTGTATGAATTAAATCCTCTACGTTATATAAATAAAAATTACTTAAAGGTTGTTGCGATTTCTTAATTAAATCATCAAACATATATACTAAAGAGGAACCTTCTCGTTCTAAATAATTGGGGAGTAATGCTAAAATACAATAATCAGTTATGTTACCATAAAATTGCTCAAAGCCTTTACTGTAAGAAGTTTTGTAAAGATCAACATTTGTTACAAGATGTTTAGAATTTATTTGTTTAGTGGTTCCACTACTCGAAAATATAATATCGGTTGTTTTGGATGAATTACAAATGACTTGTTGTGTTTTAAAAAACTCTATTGGTAAAAAGGGAATTTGTAAATAGTGGGTAATGTTTGTTGGTTTAATAGTAAGTAAATCAACGTACTTTTTATACACAGAGTTGAACTCATATTGGTAATTAAAAACAGAAATAGCGGTTCGGTTAAAATCCTCTTCGGTTTTGATCGAGAAAATCTGTGCGACTATTTCTTTTTCTGATAACAAGTTAAATTTTTTTGTAAATTTATACTGAATTATTTAGGATGAAATATTTTTTAATTAAAATTCTTGGTGTTTTTTTTGTAAGCGGACTGGTGTTTGCTTGCGTGAAAAAAAGTAAATATCCCACCGTACCTGAAATTGAGTATAAAGATTTTGTATTAATTGATTCAAAATCGGCTTATTTGCAACTGAAATTTAGCGATGGTGATGGTAATCTCACTTTAAGTGCTAACGATACCACAAAAAATTTCTTTTATACTTACTATTATTACGATACCATTATTAAAAAATTCACGGCGCTTTATTCTCCCGATTTAAATGATACATTCAGATTTGCTTATACGGTTAGAACACCTTTAGAAGCCCCAGATTTTAAAGGGAAGCCTATATCAGGTGAAATAAGTGTGAAACTACAAGAGTATAGACATAGTAAGTATGTTAAGCGAGTTAAATATGTGATGTATATACTAGATCAGGATGGCAACAAAAGTAATGTTGTTACCTCTCCCGAAATTAGTGTGCCTTAGTCTAATGCATTAAAATATCGCATTATTTTATTTAAATATAAATTTATTAACAATAATTTGGCTAAACGTTGAAATAAATACGCGAATTAGCTTTGATTAAAGCTTTAATATCTTTAAAATTGTGCACGAAAAACTAAAGTTATGGCAGAAATTCATTTATTAGGAATAAAATTTATAGAACAAAATACTCAAGAAGGTTTAAACTTTACTTATAAACCAGATGTTCCTAAATTAAAAATAGTTGGTACTGTGTTAAACGCAGCTGATGAAGAAGAAAACGAAGGTTGTGTGTTTTTAACACAAAAACAATTAAATCAAGTTTTGTTAGGTAAGGATGTTGATTTAAAATTAGTAGACGAAGTTTGGACATTAGCAAAGCCTTTATCTAAGGAGCAATTAAAAAAAGTTGGATTGGTTACTATTGATGCTGAATACTTAGGCGAAGCAGGAGAAGTAAAATGCTTTGAAGCGTTAAAAGTTTCTGAATAATTATTATACAAATTAAAGT
>JAYSTR010000091.1:0-11618 GCA_043719555.1 Bacteroidota bacterium
TAATTCATTGAGCACAAAACCATGTAATAAAACCGAATGTTTATAGTCAACAGAATTTACAGGTATGGACCTATTTTTAGCGCAATACTTTTCAGCATCATTATAATAATTTGATAAAAACAAGTTTAAAGCTAATTGATAATTAGCATAACATTTAATAGAATCACTAACATCGTAATTTAAAATCCGAACTAAAGAATTATATGCTTCGTGATTTTTATTTAAGTTTTTAAAACAAGTTGATCTGTTAATCAGTGCAGTAATTCTATCAGTATTATTATTCGAAAAAAAATAAATACGCTCATAGCTTGTTGCTGCCAACTCATAGTTTTTGTTTTTAAATAAACTATCTGCTTCAACAAATGAAACAGATTGGCCCTTAATTAAAAAACTTACTAATAGGCACTTTAATGCCAACCAATATGTTATGTTTATTTTCAAATTGTTTTTCTGTTTTTACTAATTGAACCGATAAAGTACTGCCCCAAATATTACCAATATAAAATACACTAAACATTCCTGCAAAAAATAATGTTTGAGGGTGATAAGCGCCATGATGGATATAATTTTCAGCTGTGATAGTAGCTAATAATCCTGACGTTAAAAATGCCGCTAAAGCTTGTCCATTATTACCTGCGTATACTTTACCTAAACCTGGTATAATAGCGGATAATGCTCCTGCAACAAAAGGTGATTTACGTTTAATGTTTTTTTGATCGATTGAATATTTTTTTAAGTTTAAAAATTCTTCATTTATCACTGGATTTGTAAACGAACTTTTAACAGCCAGCGAATCAAACAATTTATTTTTGCCTTTATATAAATTAAGTCCTAAAACTTCAAACTGTTGTAATTCATTTAAATTTACGTTAGTGGTTTGCTCCATCCCATTTATAATCGTTAAAGCAGAATCAGTTTTGTTATTTTCAGTTTGAATAACACTCGCTAAATAATTTGCTTTATAATAAAAAAATACATTATCTGAAACAGATAAGAAATGAGATACAGCCTTATCAAACTTTTTTTCATTATAATACTCTAGTCCTAAATAAAAGTTAACAGAATCGATATAGGATGAATTTAGATTAGCTTTCGATTTCATTTTGGAGAATTCATTTTCACACTCAGTGAATAACTTATTTTTGGCTAGATGAATAATGAAATTAAACTCATCATAAAATACTTTATTAGAATCTATATTTTGTGCACCGATATGAGTAATCGAAACAAATAAAAGAAAAAATATAATAAGTCCTTTTTTCAATCCTACTTTAATTTATAATATTCTGGCAAATCATTTACTTTACCTTGCTCGTTAAATAAAACAGGATGAAAATCTATACTGGATAATCTTGTGCAGCGCGTTAATCTATCTGCCGACAAAGCCACACCTTTAATAACCCCATAGTGTTTAATACAGCCCTTACTAAAATTTGAACAGCTCACATCAAAAGCACAGCCCATTACAATTTGTGGTGAGATAACCTTTTGATAAAAAAACAAACTACTGCCAAATACCATGCTTAATGGATTGTATTTAACGTACCATTTACTTTTTTTGAAAACGTAACTTACTTTACGTTTAGATCTTACTGTACTATCCGAATAATTGCAATTTTCAATTAATGCTAAATCACTATTTTCTTGTGCTTTAGTGTAAAAGCATAAGGCAATAAAAAATAAAGAAAAAATTAACTTACTCATCAGTACAACTTTTAATTAAAACGGCACAAAGGTTAATCCCATCATCACGCCAAAACGCTGACTAGGATATTTTTCCCAACGGTAATAACGCATATTGGCAATGTTATTAAAGTTTACTAAAAAGGATAGCATTTTACTATAACGATACTCAGCCCCTAAATTAATATCACCTATACTATTCAATAATTTTGGTTGATAGGTTTTTATGTTATTATCTGTTACTTGTGTTAATGCATATTGATTACCAATAACAAATACATCACCTTTTATAATAAACTTGCTTTTTAAATTATAAATCGTTGACAGCGAAATATCAAAATCTGGTTTATGATACGCTTGCTCAATATTTTTAGGCATATATTTATAGTAATTCCCTTTAGCTATAAAGTGTATTTTTTCTTTGTACTGATATTTTGCTTGCGCTGATAGAGAGATTAAATCTGTATTATCATAAATGACATTAAACTTGTTATCAAGCGTGGTATTATTGTTATAGTCAATTACAAAATAATGCAAACTATCCATTATACTATAACCACCTTTTAAATCGTAACTTAACGTTGAACTAATATTACCTTTTAATCCAACAAACGCATTTAACTTATTATTTGTATTTCGGTAATTCAATTGAGAATTCACAAAAGGGTTTTCGTTTGATAAACTACGCAAGGAGTTTTTTTGTAAGCCTCCGTTAATGTTAATATAAGGAATAATAATACTTTCATAAACATCGTATTGGGCATTTAACTGCGGATAAAAATAAAACTTACCACTACCTACTCCACTCATAACATCAAGAGTTGCCGCTAATCCAATATCGACTAACCATTTTTTTCCATGTGCTTTAAAGTATGGGTTTAATTTAATAATCACATCTGTTATTGTATCACTTGGTAACTTGTGATTAAAATAGTCAACATCTAGATTTACAAATAATTGCTCTTTATTAATAAACGTATTAAAGTTCGTGTTCAACTTAATATTATTTTCGGAGGCTTTATATAAATCCTGTAAATTATAATAAGCCAATTTTACTACATGATTAATTTTAGAGCTATCCGTATAGTGACTTTGTACTTTAACTACTGGTTCAAATAATTGAAAGCGTTGCTTCGTATAATCTTTATTTAATTTATTTTCTGTTGTATCGTATCCGTAAAAATGTACAACATTTCGTTTGTAATTAAACTCTCCTGTAAGGGTATGTTTTTTGTAAAATTTCTTCGCAAATAATTCACCTTCATTATCACTAAAGCCGCTATAACCAACATTTCTCAATTGAGCTGCCGATGATAAATGTTTAAAGTGAGCGCTATAAGCAACCTCTTTTGTTCGTAAACTATTAATCCAAAATTCGCCATAAGGCGTTGTGTAATTACCAAAACCTACTTTTAATAACGAACGGTATAATTTAGTTAACGGTTCGTTTTGCATTTTAGCCGCATCAATTGGCAACACTTCGTATTTAGTTAATAACGGAGCAGAGGTAATTCCATAATTAATATTGCCAATTTTTTTCACTGTATCATTAATTTCAGGCAAGTCGCTTTGCTTCACCGCATCTTTAATCGTTGGCTCAAACTCGCTAGTCGCATTTAATTCAATATCTTTCATGCCAACTGTTTGTGCAGTAATAGCAACTACATAGCCTAATAACAAAGCCACTACAAAAATCCATTTTAGTTTTCGTATCCGTTTTTTTTGTGCTGATTGCTCTAAATCATACATATATGAATTGCCGTATTTGCTCGATTGCATAATGTTTGTGCTTGTATAATTTCTTTCTTCTTTCATTTTATTTAATATTTAGATATTAGTAATTAGAACCAGACTCATTACGACTAGTCACTATTCTCTAATTACTTTTTTAATTGAATCTTGATGTTGCTCTAATAATTCATCAAATAAATCTTTATCAGAATTTTGTTCTTTAAATTCTATCTTCAAACCATTATCACTTGCATTTGGATCAATCATACGAGCATTTTTCTTATGTTTTATTTCTTCTAATTTCGCTTTGGCTTCATCAATGTATTCTTGCTTAGGTTTACCATCTATAACCGTTTGCAACATTAATTCAGCATCTGCATAATCACCTTTTGCAACATACATATCAGCTAACAATAACATACCTTTACTGTTCCACTCATCATTCGAGTAATCATAACTAATTAAACTGTTAATTGTTTTCTCAACATTTGTATAATCTTGTTTAGCAAAATGTATTTTAGCTATGTGATACAAGGCTTCTGCTCCTGTTACATTTTTAGCATTCTTTGCAATAGCTTTAAACTCAAGCATAGCATCATCGTAGCGTTTTAATTCGTAAAGCGATTTTGCTTTATCGTATTTTGCTTCGTTCGTTTGCTGTGGTGTTATTTTTTCGGTACTCAAAACTTTTACCGCATAATCCAATGCTGTTTCATATTTCTTCAATACAAAAGCACAACGCATTGTTCCTATACGAGCTGTTAGTTTATTAGCAGGCATTTCTGCATACTCTTCTAATTTTTGATACAATGGTAAAACCTCTTCATACTTTTTATCTTTATATAATAAGTAAGTTGTTTTTAATAAAGATGTTTCAGAATAAATACCTCTTGTTTTATTATTAATGTATTGATAAGACGGTAACGCTTTATCAAATAAATTTTTGCTATAAGCACATTCCGCATAGCAAAAATGAGCTTCGCTAATGTATTTGCCATCAGGATATTTGGCAATATAACTTTCAAATTTCGGCATTGCTGCATCACAATTTTTTTCGTTGTAATAAGCTTCTTTTGCCGAGTCGTATAATGATGATTCTAATTCTGTTGTATTTAAAGGATTTCCAACAGCTTTAAAATAGTCTTCCATTCCAGCTATATCGCCTTTCGCTTCAAATATTTTTTTAATCATCGGTAATACTTCACGAGCTTCTTCACCCTTCGGGCCTTTTTTCACGATTTGATCGAAATATGAAAACGCTTTATCATCTTGTTTGCGATTATAATACACTAAACCAATGCCTGCCAACGATGAGTTTACATACGATGAGTTAGGATAAGTATCTAATACTTTTTGGTAATACACAATAGCATTATCGCCATCATTTAAATCTTTACTATACGTTTCAGCGGTTTCGAAAATTGCCGCACCTAAGTATTGAGATTTAGGATACTTGGCTATTAAGGATTTTAAATCATTAATTTTTTCTTGATTGTTTTTTAAAACACCACTACATAATGCTTTTTGATACATACAGTAATCTACATCAAATTGTCCAAGCGCTATCGCGGTTTCGTAGTAATCAGCTGCCTGAGGATAAACCGCATTCATAAAATAACTATCTGCCGTTCTAATATTTGCATCAGCTATTTTTTTTGGGTCGAATTTATTTTTACTCAATAAAAATTTACGGAATGAAATATTAGCATTCTCATAATCTTTTTTGTTTTTTAATTGAAAATAAGCATATCCAATATTGTAGTTGGATAACTCATATTCTGGTAAGCTAATCGATCCTTCATTTAACTGAAATCCTTTCCATGTTTCGATAGCCGTTGCATACTCTTTTTTAATGTAAGAAATTTCACCTAACCAATATTGCGACAATGCATTAACTGATTTATCGCCACTCACACTCATTGCTTTTTTAAAATAACGATTCGCGCTATCTAACTCTGTATTATTAAAATGCTCTACACCTTTATAGTAAACTAATTTTTGGTATGTGATTTTTAAAATAGGATCCAATGGTTGAATTTTATCCATTGAGGCAATTGCTTGCGAATAATTTTTTGTAGTAGAATACACGTTCACTAAATAATGATACGCTTCTGTTTTTTTACTCGAAGTGGGATAATCTTTAATGTACTTTTGAAAAGCTACTACGGCATCATTGTAAGGAGCAAACGATAATTCGTAACATAACTTAGCATAGCTATACAATGCATCTTCTTTAATTACTGGATCAAAATCCATATTAGACGCGGCATAAAATGCATTACGCGCTTTTGATTTATTGTTTAATTTCACATAACAATCAGCTAAGTGATACCAAGCATTTTGCGATAAGCTATCTTTTTGTGTGGTTGCTTTTTCAAAAAAAGAAACTGCATTTTTATAATCTTTGTTTTGATAGTAGCAGTAACCTAACTCATAGTTCCCTTGTGGATTAAAGCTTCCGCCTTTTTCTGCTTTTTTAAAATACTCAATAGCATTAGCAAAGTCTTTTAAATTAAAAAACGATTCGCCAATCATTCTATTAATTTCATTTTCTTTTTGAATGTTCGCTGTATCTTTTAAAAGTTCAGGGCCATTTTTTACAACATCGGTATATTTACCTTGTATAAAATAAATTTGCGTAATGTAATAAGGCACAACCGAACTAAAGGTTTCGCTATTTTGCAATCGAGTAAAGCCTTGTACAGCTATTTCATACTTTTTTTCCTGATAAGCTATGTGCGAGTAATAATAATTTGCAGGGTGAGAATATTTATTATCCACATCTTTAATTTCAAATAAATCAAGTTTTGATTTTTCGAAATCTTTAGTCACAAAATAACTATAGCCACGCTTAAAATATAATTCCGCTAAATCATCTTTGTTTAATTCATAAATATCAACCTTCTCTAAAAACTTAATGGTTTCGTCGTATTTTTTTTTTCTGAAATTAGATTTCCCCAAATAAAAATAAGCCCATTTAACTTTATTACTTTCCGGGTGTAATAAAATAAATTCTTTCATACGCCACTCTCCATCCTTATGAAACAACTCTATAGCACAAGCTGCTGCATAATACTCCGCATCTGTTTTCAACAACGTACTACCTGGTATCGTATTCGTATAATCTATAAATGATTTTTGAGCCGCAGTATATTGCTTTTTATCAAACAACTCAATGCCTGTTTTGTATAATGTTTCTTTATCTAAATACAGTTGCGTTTTTTGAGCAAACGCTAAACTGAAAAACGTTATAAATAAGGTGCTTAAAAAAAAGTGTTTCATCATCTTGAGTATAGTATGGTGTAGTATATAATTATCAATACATAAAACGTTACAACACCATCTAATTTAAATGCCATTGTAACCAAATTTTATTGCACTAAAAATAAGCGTAACTTAAATTGAGTTAACAGTCTGATTATGTAGTTATTAACCCGCTTGTGTTAAAACATACGCAACAAGCATCATTTTAGTTGACTTTAAGATTTTAATTTTAGTGATAATTTTAAACCTATGACTAACGATTCTGTAATTGAATTTAATAACGCCACTATTTACCAAGGCGAAACTCCTGTAATTTCTAATTTAAATTTACAAATTAATAAAGGAGAGTTTGTTTACTTGTTAGGTAAAACCGGAAGCGGAAAAAGTAGTTTATTAAAAACCATTTATGGTGATTTAGCTTTAAATTCAGGCTCTGGAGAAGTAGCAGGTTTTAAATTGCATCAACTCAAACGCAAAGAAATTCCTTTTCTTCGTCGCAAGCTTGGCATAGTTTTTCAGGATTTTCAATTATTAAGCGACCGTAGTGTTTATGAAAACTTACGTTTTGTAATGAAGGCAACGGGTTGGACAGATGAAGACAAAATAAAATTACGTGTAAAAGATGTTTTAAAAAAAGTTGGTTTAGAGCATAAAGAACAAGTAATGTCTTTTCAATTATCGGGTGGAGAACAACAACGAATAAGCATTGCTCGTGCATTAATTAACGAACCTGAAATTATTTTAGCAGATGAGCCTACAGGGAACTTAGATCCTGAAACCTCTGAAGAAATTATGAAATTACTAATGGACATTAGTAAGCAAGGTCGTTGCATTATATTTGCTACGCACGATTTACTACTATACAGTAAATTCCCCTCACGTACGTTGATGTGCGAAAACAATCAGATTGCTGATAGCGTGAAGTTGTAGGACATCATAAATAAATAAAAATGTTCAAAAATTATTTTTCAATTCCATTATTAATAATTTTAATTTTATTTATTTTTCTTGGGTTAACTCTAACACATTTTGATCTCCCAGGTTTACCATTTTCAATCCCATTTAGTGGTTTTTTATCTGCCCATCTTTTATTTAGACTATTTAATCAAAAAACAAATGTCGTTTCATTGATATTTTCGTTTTTAACTTTATTGATTATTGCATTTGTGTTTTTCTTTCAAATAAAAATCACAAAGTTTTTAAACTATAACGCATTATTAATATTTTTTGTTTCATTAATTATATTTACGCTATTTGAATTTCTTCATTCTTATACTAAGAAAAAATCAAATTAACATATCGCATTCCTGCCATTGTTGGTGTTATCACAAACAACAAAAAAACTTAAAATGAATTACGTTGGAGATAAATCCAACGTTTGCGGCAAAGTTCTCGACTACGTTCGAACTGACAACCATTATTATTTAGATTTTCTTAGCTCCTAAAATGAGTTCGTATTCTGCAAATCTGTGTTCTCGTACTGGACGAATTTTAGGTTCAGTTTCAAAATAAAGTAATAAGCACGGCGAAATATCTTTGTATTTATCTACATACTCATAGCGGAGTAATTCGTTATTACTAATGCGTTGTTTTATTTTGTTATGATAAGGATACATCCAAAAAAGTATCTATTTATTTTTAAGAGACAACAACCAATTATAGGCGTCCTCTTTATTCGAAAACATTTTTTGAGGGTAAATGGATTTACTAAAGTTTTGTAAAAAATTAAGAAGTATACCTTTCATTTCACTCGATACAACTATAGCTCTTGCTGCTGTTTTACTTGCTGAGTTTTCTAATTGCGCACTCTCCTTCGCTTTTTTATTCATACTCCAATTGGCACGAGCATCTAATAATTTATAGGCAGGCTTGTTGCGAGATTTTGCTTTTAAAACTAAATTCACATCTAACACATCATATTCATCCATCACGCCACAATCTTTCATCGTAATGATAATAATATCCTGCTCATCTTTAACAATGGAGGCTATACGTGTTTCTGTTGGATTACTATGTATCATTATTAAAGTAAATATACTTATAATATCAGGTATAAACAGAAAACGTTGGACACTAGCCCAACGTTTTAATACTTTTTAACTGAAACAAAAATTATTTACGAGCTATTACTTTTTTAACTGCATCAATAATATTAATGGTATCTAAACCATACTTAGTCATTAATTGATCAGGAGTTCCACTCTCACCAAAACTATCATTAACCGCTACAAACTCCTGTGGTGTTGGTGTATGGCGCGCTAATAATTGTGCAACGCTATCACCTAGGCCACCATTCATTTGATGCTCTTCGGCTGTAACAACACATTTAGTTTTAGATATTGATTTTAAAATCGCTGCATCATCTAACGGTTTAATAGTATGTATGTTAATAATCTCAGCGCTAATTCCTTGCTCTGCCAATTTCTCGCCAGCTTCAATCGCTTTCCATACTAAATGTCCAGTAGCTATAATAGTTACATCCGTTCCTTCGTTTAACATCACTGCCTTTCCTATTTCAAATGTTTGATTATCGGGAGTGAAGTTTGGTACCGTTGGTCGACCAAAACGTAAATACACTGGTCCTTCATAATCAGCAATGGCAATGGTTGCTGCTTTTGTTTGATTATAATCGCAAGGATTAATAACCACCATACCAGGCAACATTTTCATTAAACCAATATCTTCTAATATTTGATGCGTTGCTCCATCTTCACCCAAAGTTAAGCCTGCGTGTGATGCACAAATTTTTACATTTTTACCTGAGTAAGCAATACTTTGGCGAATTTGATCGTACACACGACCCGTACTAAAGTTAGCAAATGTTCCAGTAAAAGGAATTTTACCACCGATAGTTAAACCCGCTGCAATCCCCATCATATTAGCTTCGGCAATGCCAATTTGAAAAAATCGTTCTGGGTGATTTTTTTTGAAATCATCCATTTTTAACGAACCAATTAAATCAGCGCATAGTGCAACAACGTTAGGATTCGTTTGACCTAATTGTGTTAATCCTGCGCCAAAACCTGAACGTGTATCTTTTTTTTCGGTATAAGTATATTTTTTCATTTTAACCTGGGCTTAATATAGTATATTATATAGTGATAAAAATTGTTTGGCAAAACTACTAAAAACTGCTAATGAGCGTTAGTTATTTTATACCAACTTATTAAAAAACGGTTAAGTTTTCAACCGTTTTAAAAGGCAGCTTGTTGTGGCTTATTATTTAAAATGAGTTCTATCTTTTCAATCACTTCCGAATTAATTAAGGGAACAACATCTAAGGCTTTTAAATTTTCAATAAGCTGTTCCTTTTTTGAAGCGCCTAAAATAGCTGTGCTAACGTGAGGATTTTTAATGGTCCACGCAATGCACAATTGCGACAGCGTGCAACCCAACTCCTTAGCTACTTTCGCTAACTGTATCGTTTTATCTATTTTTGATGGCTCGCCCAAGGTTCGTTCTTTCAACCAATCCATACCTTCTATATGTAAACGATTGTCAGTTGTAACGCCACTATTATATTTACCAGATAATAATCCAGATGCTAATGGACTCCAAATTGTAGTTCCTAATCCAAAATCTCTAAACAATAATAAATAATCTTTTTCGAGTTTAGTACGCTCAAACATATTGTATTGGGGTTGCTCCATGGTTGGGCCAATTAATCGGTTACGCTCTGCAAACACAAAGGCTGCCATAATTTCGTCGTTAGCCCACTCACTCGTTCCCCAGTATAAAATTTTACCTTGTTGTATTAAGGTATTCATTGCCCATACGGTTTCTTCAATGGGTGTATTTTTATCTGGACGATGACAAAAAAACAAATCGATGTAATCTACTTGTAACCGTTTTAAGGCAGCGTGACAACCTTCTATAATATGCTTACGCGATAACCCTATTTGATTCGGTTTTTTATCCTCGTATCCAAAATAAACCTTACTCGATACACAATAGGAGCTTCGAGCCCAATTCTTTTTCTTTAAAATGGCTCCCATTACTTCTTCTGATTTGCCGGCAGCATACACTTCGGCATTATCAAAAAAGTTAATACCATTTTCATAAGCAATGCTCAACAGTTCATCGGCTGTATTATTTTCTATTTGCTTCCCAAACGTAATCCACGAACCAAACGATAGCGTGCTAACTTGTAATCCTGATTTTCCTAAACGTCGATATTCCATAATTTTATAGTGAAGTTAAAAATGAATAAGTAATGAAGTCCCAAAATAGTTATTAATTAGTGAATAAATTTATACTGATTTAACATAGTTAAACAGATACTTTATTACATTCGCAGTATTAAATTAACTTAAAAAAAGAAATTATTATTATGAAAAAAACAATTGCAGTTTTAGCTATAGCTACAGTATTCGCCTCTTGTGGAGATTCCAAAAAAGAAGCAGAAATGATGAAACAACATATTATGGACTCTTTAAATGCAGTTAATGCAGTTAATAGAGCTGTAGATTCAGTAAATGCTTTAGCTGCAGAAGCAGTTAACTCTGTAGAAGTTAGCAGTATTACAGTAAATGCTGCTCCTGAAGCTCCAGCAGCTCCAACAGCTCCAGCAGCGCCAGCTCATCATGCGGCAGCTCACCACCCAAAAGCAAATACTCCAGCAGCTAATGCTCCAGCAGCAAACGCTCCGGCTCCAGAAGTTGCAGCTGCTCCAGCTCCAGCTCCAGCAGCAGCTCCAGCGGCTACTCCTGAAGAGAAAAAAGGAATGGGTAACAAAGCTAAAGGTGCAATTATTGGTGGTGCAAGTGGCGCAGCAGTTGGTGCAGCAGCAGGTGCTATTTTAGATAAAAACAACCGTGGTGCAGGTGCATTATTAGGTGGTTTAATTGGTGGTGCAGTTGGTGCAGGTGCTGGTGTTGGGATTGGTGCGCACAAGGATAAAAAAGATGCAGCAAAAACAAACACTACAACTACTAATCCAT
>JAYSTR010000092.1:0-11573 GCA_043719555.1 Bacteroidota bacterium
GGTGTTGGCCCCGAAAGTTTTTATGGCTTACCTGGAGCCATATTAGGTTTAGCAACCGAAGATGGTGGTATTATTTATTTTGCAAAAAGTGTTGAAATAAATGTGCCAAAAGCCATAACGATGATGCCACCTAAAACAAAATTAAAACCATACAAAACAGCTGATTTTAGAGCAAAAATGGCAAAGGATTATGGCAAAGAAAAATGGGGAGCCGCTATGCTCAAAAATCATTTCGGAGGGGTAAATTGATGTGTTTACTAACCGTTATAGTAATACAATAAATTCTACAATAAAATACTAATGAAAAATTGTATTACTATTTTGGTCTTTACTCAACCCTAATTTTTGACGTATAGTAGATGCCAAAATATTGATAGCAACCATATTTTCTCCACCTAAAGGAATTATAATATCAGCGTAGCGTTTAGTAGGCTCAATAAATTGCTCGTGCATCGGTTTAACGGTATCAATGTATCTATCAAGGGTTTGCTCTACGTTACGACCTCGTTCAATAATATCACGCTTAATAACTCGTAATAATCGTTCATCAGATGGGGCATCCACAAACACTTTTACATTACAAATATCACGTATGCGAGGATCTGCAAATAATAAAATACCTTCTACAATAATAACCTCTTTACTTGGCATATGAATAGTTTCCTTTGCGCGAGCAGCAGTAATGTATGAGTATATTGGCATTTCAATAGCATCACCTTTTTTTAAGGCCTCTATATGTTGTAATAATAAATCAAATTCTATAGCATCAGGATGATCAAAATTGATAAACTTTCGTTGATCCATTGGCATATCCGAATTATCTCTATAATAGGCATCTTGAGATAATATAGCAACGTGATCGGCCGGTAAAATATCTAATATTTTATTTACAACTGTTGTTTTACCTGAGCCAGTGCCACCGCAAATACCAATAATGAGCATACTATTTATTAAGAATTAATTTGTGTGGCCAAAGTTACTAAAATTTACTCAATAATCATTTCGTAAGATAGGCGAGCTTGAACGCCTTTTATGTTAATTACATTTTTGATTTGCTTAATGTAATTGTAATACTGCTTTAAATCTGTTTTCATATAGCGGCTTTCCATTTCATCTTTTGATGTACTTAATAATTCCTCCAGAGCATCGCGTTGTTTGGGGTAATCAACTAATTTATAATCGCTCAACTTTGCCATTTTAGCAGCATAAGTAATAGCGGCATTAATGCCTCCTAACTCATCTACTAAATTTATTTTAATAGCATCAACCCCACTCCACACACGACCTTGCCCAACACTATCAACCATATTTTTAGTTGTTTTACGTCCTTCGGCAACTTTCGTGATAAATACATCATAAATATGCTCCACGCTTTGTTGCACGTATTCGTGCTCATCAGCCGTTACACCACGTAAAATGGTTCCTACATCGCTATGTTTATTGGTGTTAACGGTATCAATTGTAATTCCTAATTTTTCGGCTAATGCTTTTTGTGCATTAGGTATCATCCCAAATACGCCAATAGAACCAGTTATAGTATTTGGTTGAGCAAATATTCTATCAGCGGCACAACTAATATAGTATCCACCACTAGCAGCCACATCACCCATAGAAACAATAAATGGTTTCGCTTTTTTTGCCAAAGCCACCTCGCGCCACATCACATCACTTGCTAAAGCGCTACCGCCTGGCGAATTCACTCTAAATACTATAGCCTTAATATGATCATCTAAACGTGCTTTACGTATAGCATTTACTATACGTTCGCTTCCCATTTTATCGTCTCCATCGCCTTTGCCACTAACAATTTCGCCAACAGCATAAATAACAGCAATGGAGTTTTTAGAACTTGAGTTTGTTTTTACAGTAGCAGTATAATCTTCTAAATTGCTAAAATTAAGTTTCTCTTTTTCGGGAGTTCCAACTAATTTTTTAATCGCATTTAAAACTTCGTCTTCATACTTTAACTCATCAATAAACTTATATTTAACAGCATCTTCAGGGCTTTTAACAGCTAAATTATTAGCAATTGCATTAATTTCATCAACCGAAATAGAACGTGATTTACTAATACCTGTAATCATATGATTCCATAAAGAGCCTAAATATGTTTCTATTTGTACACGATTAGCATCGCTCATTTTATCAAGCATAAAAGGTTCAATTGCACTTTTAAATTTACCGTGTCTGAAAATTTGAACTTCCACATTTAATTTTTCTAACATATTTTTATAAAACATAATTTGAGAACTTAACCCCTTAATTTCCATTCCTCCTTGCGGATTTAAAAAACATTTTGTGCTTGCACTAGCAAGGTAATAAGCCTTTTGTGAATAAACTTCTGAGTATGCGTACACAAATTTCCCAGATGTTTTAAAATCTAAAATAGCATTTCTAACTTCTTCTAGAGTAGCGAATCCTGCAACAGGATCACTAATTTCTAAATAAATACCTTTAATATTTTCGTCAGTCTTGGCATTATTTAAACTTTGTAATATATCATTTATCCCAATAACTGATTTTGACAAAAATGGGGCTATATCAAGCTTTTCGAACGGAGCTTTAACACCGCGTTCTTTAATTTCACCATTTAAGTGTAAATGTAATACTGAGTTTTTTGTTATTGTAGTTTCTTCATCTTTACCAAAAGATTGAGCTTTAGAAACTAATCCAGCAATAGATGCTGCAATAATTAAAGCCATAACTATACCTGTAATTAAAATTCCTAAAATTGAGCCAAAAAAAGCGCCGAAAAATTGTTTCATCTGTTTGTTTTATTTTACCGAAATATATCACTCTTTCGCTTAACTTTATCACAATTTTTATGAATGTAGCATATTTATGTTTGGGCGGTAATATTGGCGATAGAGAATTTTATTTTATCGAAGCCATTAAATTTATAAAGGCCCAAACAGGTAACATAATTAGCCTATCCAAGTTTTATGAAACCGAAGCTTGGGGAACAGATCATCAACAAGCGTATTTAAACTGTTGTCTTAAATTAAATACTAAACTTAATAGTTCCGAACTCATACAACAATTATTAGATATTGAAAAACAATTAGGCCGTATACGCAATCCTAGCAATCAATATCAAGCTCGAACAATTGACATCGATATTTTACTATTTAATAACGAAGTCATTAATACCGAACAACTCATAGTGCCACATCCACGTATGCATTTACGCAAGTTTGTATTAATTCCTTTAAATGAAATTGCTTCGGAATTTTTGCATCCTACCTTAAATAAAACTATATTTAGCTTACTTAAATCGTGTAATGACAATAGTGAGGTAACGCTTTATAAATAAATCGATATGTATATTTGTATTGAAGGGAATATAGGAGCTGGAAAAAGTACACTTGCAAAAGCTTTAGCAAAAAAATTAAAGGCTACGTATTTACCTGAATTATTTGAAGAAAATACGTTGCTTCCTTTATTTTATAAAGACAAAAAAACATTTGCTTTTCCAACCGAATATTCATTTTTAATTGATAGACAAAAACAACTGTCTCATTATTTTAATTCTAAAAAAAACACGATTACTATAAGTGATTATCATTTAGATAAATGTTTATGTTTTGCAAAAGTTAATTTATCAAAAACTGACTACTTATTTTACAAAAAACATTTTTCTGCTATTAAAAAAACGTTAGAAAAGCCCAATTTAATTGTATATTTAAAGGTAGATGTACATTTAATAGTTGGTAATATAAAAAAACGAGGAAGAGAAATTGAGCAGCAAATAGACATCAACTATTTAAAAAAATTAAAAAAAGAATTAGATCTGTATTATTCAAAACAAAAAAACACTGTCATCATAATCATTAATAATTATGATGCGGATACTATTAATAATTGCTGTAAAGAAATTATAAAACATTTAAATTAACTGTTTATGCATAAAACAAAATCACTATTTATTGTTTTTATTTGTCTATTGAGCTTTATATCACTTGCTCAAGATGGCAGTTTTACTTTTATCGGTCATAATTTTTTTAATAACAAAAAATTAACGAATACTCAAATAAGAGTTATAGCAGATAATACAACTGTAACTGAATTTAATACGAATGAAGATGATGCGTTTTCTGTTACATTGCAATTAGGCTATACCTATGATGTATATTTATTAAATGCGAAAAGCCAAACAATGTATTTGCGTGTGTTTGCTAATATTCCTGAAAATAAACGAAAATTTAAAATAAAGTACGAGCTTGATATACCGTTTTTCCCGAAAGATGCATCCACTATTAATACATCAAAATTTAAAGAACCTTTTCATCGTTTAATTTTTGATGGAAAAAATAAATTTATTGATGATACACTTTATATGAATGATTTTATCAGAAATATTTATAAAAAGGAAGATACTATTATACCATTATTAACCACCGAAAAAATAAAAGAATATGTTCAGCTTGTTGGCAAACTTTGTTTAAATAATGATAAGCAAACGCCTTTAAAAAATAAACAAATCAATTTAATTGATAAACAAGGGCAAGTTATCTCAAATTCAAAAACAACCAGTACAGGTTATTTTGTCTTTCAAGGAGTTGATGAAGATAAAACAAGCGGTTTTAGTTTGGAGGTTACTGAAGGCGATAATCCAAATAATGAACAAGTGAAATTATTAAATTCGAGAAATCAAATCGTAGATATCGTTACAGGTAAAATAAAAACAGATATCAAATTATTAAAATCCGAATCAAATAATATTATTCTAAAACTTAAAAACAAAGATTTTAAATATAATGTAGCTGGTAAATTAATTGCAACAAATGGGTCTGATAAAAAGGTCCTATCCGAAAAAAATATTTATTTACTAGATGCGAAAAATAATGCGATTCAAAAAACCAAAACTAATGCGTTTGGAAATTTTTTATTTACAAAGATAACTCCCGGTCAAACCTATAGTATTGCTTATGATAGCGCAGATACCGAAAAAAACTACATCGTAAACTTATTTAGTACTAAAGATAAATTAATTAAGCGAATTGATTCTATATCTAAACACAAATTCGTATACAAATTTTTAGCATTATCTAATTCATCGTTTAATGATATGGTTATTGATGATACTGAATTGAAAATGAATGTTAGCGGGAAATTGTATGGCGATAATAAAAACAATCCCTTAACCAATTTTAAAGTATTATTATTAGGCGACAATTTATCACCAATTGACTCAGCTTATACTAACTCAAATGGAGATTTTATGTTTTCAAATGCCTCCTATTCACGTCAGTTTAGTATGACGGCTGAAAGTCAAAATATTTTAGACGTATTTAATAATGTATTGATTTTTGACAATGCCGATAACTTATTAAAAGTAGTATCATCATCAAAGGCTAAAAAATTTAATTACAAACCTTTGTCCGCAGAAATGGCAAAATTATCGGATATCTATATTGATGATCCTTGGATGACTGTAATGAAAAATAAAGCTACAACTAACAACAATACAATCATCGAAAATATTTTATTTGAATTTAATAAATCTGAATTATTAGCACAGTCAAAACAAACCCTAGATAAAATTATTTTAGTATTAAAGTCAAATAAAAAAATAGACATTGAATTAACCGCTCATAGCGATAGTAAAGGCAGTGACGAATATAATTTAAAACTGAGCGAGCAACGTGCCTTAGCCGCTAAAAACTATATTACTGCAAATGGCATTGATGAATTTAGAATTAATGCAAAAGGTTTTGGAGAAAGTCGTTTATTAAACAATTGTTCGAATGGTGTTATTTGTAGTGAAGACGAACATGCTGTAAACCGTCGTTTAGAATTTAAATTAAAGTTTAATTAAAATGTTTAAATCAACCGAAGTTATAGAAACTAGTCAAATTTTATTTGAAGACAATCATTTAATTATAGTAAATAAAAAATCATCTGAAATTGTACAGGGTGATAAAACTGGTGATTTACCACTCTCAGAAAAAGTAAAAAACTTTTTAAAACAACGCGATAACAAACCAGGTAATGTATTTTGTGGAGTTTGTCACCGCCTAGATAGACCCGTTTCTGGAATTATTATTTTTGCGAAAACAAGCAAAGCTTTATCTCGAATGAACGAAATTTTTAGAGATAAAACGATTCAAAAAACCTATTGGGCAGTAGTAAAAAATAAACCGCCACAAGTAAAGCAACATTTAACTCATTATTTAATTAAAAATGAGCAAAAAAATATGTCTAAGGCTTTTCCTACTGATAGATTAGGTACTTTAAAAGCAGAATTAGAGTATGAATTAATTGCTTCTATTTCTAACTACCATTTACTACAAGTCAATTTATTTACTGGTCGTCATCATCAAATCAGAGCGCAGTTGTCAGCTATTGGCTGTCCTATTAAAGGAGATATTAAATATGGCTTCGACAGAACAAATCCTGATGCTTCAATTCATCTCCATTCATACAAAGCTGTATTTACACATCCTGTAAAACTAGAAAAGCTTACAATTACTTGTAAGCCTCACTTAACTGATACTGTATGGAATGAATTGGTTAAAGCGATGGGTTAGCCGGGCATACGAGCAACTTGTTTTTCCAATTGTTTAATTTGGTTAACAATTTCTTCCGATTTCGGCTTTAATGCTTTTGCTTTTCTAAAATGTTCTTTAGCAATACGGTATTGTAAACGTTGCGCTTCTATCGAGCATAATTGTAAATGAACCGCAGCAAGACTTTCTTTTTCAGGAATACCAGCTTTAATCGCATCTAATAAATGAGTGCGGCCAATTTTAGTATTACCTTTTTTTAATTCAATAAATCCTAACTGCATTAAATTAGAACCTTCCATATCGCCAACAATTTTCGATTTAATTTTTAAACTTTGACGTATACTTGCTTCTGCCCCAGCTAAATCGTTAGATGCCATTGATAAATTACTTTGCAAAATGTAATAGCCTGAACGAATTGGCTTAAATAACAATCGTGGAAATTTAATTTTATCTAAATATAATTTCGCAGCTTCAATGTCGCCATCTGTAATGGCTTCTTGCACGATTCGCATTGTTCCCATCATAAAGTATAAAATAATAGATATAGCAGCCAAAACATAGCAAATCCAAGCAGTAACGGCATCCATATATAAATGGGCTAAAACTCCTAATACAATAAGTGCAATAATAAATTGTAATCGGTATAAAATATAAAAACGTAAAAATTTCATAGTATAATTTTTTGAGTCGCAAAGATAATTGATTATACCAAATTATGGTAATAAAAAAACGCCCTTCGGTTAGGAAGGGCGATTAAATTTATGATTATTAATCTTAGTTATTAATGATTAATTTTTTAGTTACTTTTTGTCCATCTAATATTAAAGATACAACATACATCCCTGCAGTTAAATTAGAGTTTTTGTTAATTAAATAACTTGAAGCGATACCTGCATTTGTTTTAAAATTAGATTTTTCAACCAAACGTCCTGTAATATCCGTTACTAAAACCTCAACATTTGAATTAACAGGAGAAGTAAATTCAATTTTTGTCGCTGATGAAGTCGGATTAGGATACAATGATAAAGCAATAGTTTTTTCTAATTCTTCAATACCAACTACTCCAGATATATTAAAATTATCAAAGAAAACATTATTAGAGGTAGACTGTTGTTTTTTATGCACTATTCTAAACATTACATCACGCTTTCCTTTAACAAGAATATTAAAATTTGTATAAGCAGCAGGATTAACTGGAGTAAAGGCCACCCATTTAGTATTAGGAGAACCTGCATTTGGAAAATATGGAACACCAATTGTTCCAGCTGACTTTTTAGACATTAATGAATCTACTTCAAAATCATACCCAACTATACCTTTCCAAGTTCCTCCGCAATTTTCAGAATATTCAAATTTAAAGGACTGAGCTCCATCAAAAAAAGATGTTGTTGTTTGTTTCAATGCAGCCATAGAATAATCGAATGTCAATTTAACATTTGAAACATTTGAAAAATCATATTGAGGGGTTTCAATTATATCAACATTTCCATCAGTATTTCCAACTGTATTAGCATTCAATAAACCTATACTTTTAGATGACCCTTGTGATCCATAAGGTTGCAAAGTCCAAGCAATAGTACCTAAATCTAAATTTTGAACATTCCAACCATTATTAATGCCATTTTCAAAGGTTTGGCTAAAATTTGTTGTATCATAATAACTAGAATTCCAACGTATTACAATATTGGTATATGTTTTTGTGCTTTGTCCTTGAGCATTCGTTACCGTTAATGCAACTGGATAAACTCCAGGCAAAGCATAGGTTACAGATTCTGACGAATTTGCTGAAGTTGCAGGTGTCCCACCTGTAAATGACCAGTTATACGTATCAATAGTAGCATTATAGGATGTGCTAGTGAAATCAATTGCTTTACCTGCACAAGTTACATTATAGTTATAAGATAAATCAGCAATTGGAGCACAGGGCACTAGTGGTAATGAAACTCCTGTCAATGCTAAATTATTACCTGATACTAAATTCATACGAGTTGTACTTGTAATGAAAGAATTACGCATTTTATCTCGTTGACCAACTGTAAACATTTTAGGACAACTTGAATAGTCCATGATATTTTCTGTATTCGGTCTAATATCTGCACAACCTGCAAAACCAACATTTAAATAATAATCTTCATATTCTCCATCATTTATCGCCATTGACGCTGATGAAATCATTGCTGTATCGGCTATTACACGCATTAAAATTCTATCTTTTGTTGCAAAATTATAAGAAAACGAAATTGTTTGAGAACCAACTGCTGCAACCGCTTGATTATAAACAATTTCACCTGCATCATCAAAATCACCATCATAGTTTTTATCTAAACAAACTGCTATAAAATTATTTGTTGGTGTAAGTTGAGATGTTCCAACTTTAATAACTCTTGCTCCGGATTTAACATTAACTGCTAAAACATCATAAAATGAAGAATATTCTCCTGCAGATCCTTTTGCAATTAAAGTATTAGAAGATGCGATTGCAGTTCCAGTGTATACTGATTTAGTAGCTAATAAAGTATCTTTACTTGTTGAAACTGCAATAGAGTCAATTTTAACAAAAGAAATATCCGTGTTACCTTTTGGCGTTGTAACTGTTGGAGAACTTGCAGGATAAGCAACTAATACTGGACAAGTAGACAATGCTCCTTCAGTTGGAGGAGTATCCAAAACACCATCATCGCCACAATCACCTAATCCAGCATTATTAGCATTTCCAAATGTGTGAGATAACCCAAGCCAATGACCAATTTCATGACTTAAAGAGCGGACATCAACTTTATTCGTAATCCAATTACCACCAGTATAAACAATGGCATCAGCTGCAGGTGTTGGAGATTGACCTGGTTTATAGGTGTAGCCTATAGTTGTTAAACCTGGCTCGCCGCCTAAAATTGCTTGCACAACATAAATATTTAAATACTTAGATGGATTCCATCCTGTAGGTGAAGTATTACTGTAGGAGTAGTTTAAAATTGAGTTTGTTCTGCCCCATATAGTATTTACATCGTAATGACGAATAATACCATTTGTACAATTACCAGATGGATCTTTTTTAGCTAGTTCGAATTTAATTTTAGCATTTTTATATATAGATCCGAATAATGGGTCAATCGTATTTATATCAAACCCCAAACGAGAATAATCCTCATTAATAAATCCTATTGCATTTATAAAATCTATATCACTTTGATTACCTTGGCTACCTATTGGTTCGCCAGTATGTAAAACATGAAAAACTACAGGAATTGTATAAATCGTAGTAGTATCTGCTGTTGTTTTTGACAACATGCCTTGAAGCATTTCTTGTGCTTCAGCTTTTTCAACTTGCTCTTTATATCCTGGTAACGTTTTCATGTAATAGGCTTTCATCTCATCAGAAGCGCATTTACCAACATTAGTTTGAGCCGTTGCATTTGTTAGTGTAAACAAAGCTGCTGCTCCTAGTAAAATTTTTTTCATATTTATTTTATTTAATATACAGGGGATTAACCTTACAAACTTAATAATTAATTTAAAGTATTCAAAAAAATGTTAATTTTTTAGTAAACAGTTTTTGTTAAAAACTCCGTTTTTTCAAAATCTACAATTTACTACTTAATTTCTTGCCATTCTACTATATCGCGAATAACAACAGATGCGCATGTCATCCCAAAAACCGAAGGAATATATGAAATAGTACCATAGGCCGATTTTTTAAAATTTGTGCCATCTGTTTTCATAATGGAGCGTTTATCTGGTAATTCTGTAGAAAAAACCGCCTTAAATCCCCTTTTTATCCCAACTTCTTTTAATCTCTTACGTAAGTAATAGGCCATAGGACAATGACACGTTTTTGATATATCAACCACTTTTAATTGTGTTGGATCCATTTTTCCGCCTGCACCCATAGATGATACTAAACGATGTCCCATTTCTAAACTCGTTTTTATTAAATGAACTTTTGGTGTAATGCTATCAATGGCGTCAATTACGTAATCAAACGGTTTTTGCAAAAGCAGAATCATTTTTTCAGGATCCTGAAACTCAGAAATGACATTTAACTTGATATTCGGATTAATTTGCAACATCCGTTCTTGCATCAATACTGCTTTACCCATTCCGTGAGTTGTGGCTAAGGCTTGTAATTGCCGGTTTCGATTAGTTGGATCAACCACATCACCATCAACAATGGTTAATTCGCCAATTCCTGCTCGGCATAATGCTTCGGCTGCATACGACCCTACTCCGCCTAATCCTACAATTAAAACGTGGGCTTTTTGTAAATTATCTATGCCTTGTTCGCCAACTAAAAGTTTAGTACGCTGCATCCAGTGTTTATCTTCCATTATGTATTAAATATGGTTGTAAAATTACGGTAAATTTTTTCTTTTAAAATGGATATATTAATATTCCATTTTTCTGCGGCAAGTTCATAAACTTCTTTAATGATTATTTTATCGTTAGAGTCCGTCTCAAAAAAAACTTTATTTATGTTTAAATTTTCTAGCGAAGATTTATCAATAAAACTATTTGAAACGGACAAGTAAAACCCTTTATTGATGAGTTGATTGGCTAATTCATCTGATTTATTAAATCCATGAATAATTAGTGGAATTTTATTCAAATAAGGATTGCAAATTGCCATAACCTCATCAAAAGCCTTTACACAATGGATAATAACTGGCTTACTATACTTTTCAGCTAATTGAAGTTGCATTTCGAAATTTTTTTTTTGAGTTTCAAAATCTACAGCTATAATTTTATCTAACCCACATTCCCCAATTGCTAAACAGTTTGGATGTGAAATATATTTTTCTAATTCCAGATATGTTGAGCTAGTTGCCAAATTTGCATCCCAGGGATGAATTCCAACCGAAAAAAAAGAGTCCGTTTTAATGTCTTCATCAAAAATAAAACGATTATTGTAGATACTAAGATTGCCAATATCTATTTTGAAATGGGTATGAATATCAATAAACACTGATTAATTTTATAGCACGCCGATAACGCTGATAATATATGATTAAAATAATTTTTTATTTAATAGAGGGCTAATATTTAAAATCATAGTGATTTAATATTTAC
>JAYSTR010000093.1:0-11556 GCA_043719555.1 Bacteroidota bacterium
CCCCAATGATCGTGTTTGCGCAAAGTAGTTGTGTACTCTACGTGATAATTTTTCGCATTTAATAATTTAGTTAATGTATCTACATTATTAAATCCCCTAATTGAATCTTCGGATGTGTAAAACTCTTGCAAACAAAGTATATCTGGATTTTCCTCATATAAGGAATTTAAAATGATATCACGGCTCTGTTTATTTTTACTCCAATTATACAAATCAAATAACATAGAATTGTAGCTCATTACTTTAATATCTTTATTAGATACTTTTCCTGTATTTACATCAAACTGAATAAAACCAAGCATTGTACGAGCTCCAATAAATATAGCTATGATTGAGAAAAAACCGTGTACCCGAAATTGTGCAAACCAATACGTTGCAAAAATTATATTGACTAATACTATTATTGGGAAAGCTAATCCTAAAAAAGCTAAAGCCCAAAAATTAATAGGAGATATATATTTTGAGGCAATGGAACCTAATAAACAAATAATAAATAAATAGTTAATCCACAATAAAATTTTATTAAAGCGCGATAACTTTTTGGCATTACGAATCTTCACGACGTGTCGTAATTCCTCTATAGATATGTTTGTAAAAAAACTAATACTCTTAATTTTGAATTAAACCGTCTTTCATAATTAATTTTCTATCAGCCATATTTGCCAAGGTATCGTTATGGGTAACAACCACAATCGTTTGCTTTAACTCATCACGTAATTTAAAAAATAGTTGGTGTAAGTTTTGTGCATTTTCGCTATCTAAATTTCCGCTTGGTTCATCAGCAAAAATTACTTTTGGATTATTAATTAACGCACGCGCAACGGCCACACGTTGTTGTTCACCTCCCGATAATTCGAATGGTTTGTGTTGCGCTCTATCTTTTAAACCTAATAGATCTAGTAATTCAACTGCTTTAGTTTCAGCTTCTTTTTTTGAGGTGTTATTAATAAAAGCAGGAATACAAATGTTTTCGAGAGCTGTAAACTCAGGTAATAAATGATGAAACTGAAAAACAAAGCCAATGTATTTATTGCGAAAGGCTGCTAACTTTTTATCATTAAAGGAAGAAATATTTTCGTTATTAAAAATAATTTCCCCAGTTGTAACCTTATCTAAGGTTCCTAAAATAGTCAGTAAGGTTGTTTTTCCTGCACCTGATGATCCAACAATAGAAACCACTTCAGATGGTTTAATGTGAACATCAACGCCTTTAAGCACTTCTAAATTACCGTATTGTTTTTTTATATTTTTAGCTACTATCATTTATTTTCCTAACACTTTCATTTCTGTACGACGATTTTTAGCTTTATTATCAGGTGTATCGTTTGTCGCTTTCGGCTTGCTATCAGCATACCCTTTATACGATAAACGGGTAGCTACAATCCCACCATTTTTTATCACATAATCATACACTGCTTTTGCACGATTGGTTGATAAGGTTTTATTAAACACTTTATCACCACTATTATCTGTATGTCCGCCAAACTCAATTTTTAAAGTTGGATTAGCTTTTAAGAACCCACTAATTTTTTCCAATTCTGCTTTAGATTCAGGTTTTAAATCCCATTTGTTCACATCAAAAAATACATTTTTTAATTCAATTGTATAGCCAGTATCAATCGGCTGTAAAGGAATTTCTAAGACGTATGGTTTTGTGTAATCTGCTACTTTATCTTTTAAAGAAAAGTTATCGCTATAAAATAAAAAGCCTGGGCGACTTACATTTACTAAATAATTATGATTAGATGTAAGTGTTACTAAAAACTCACCTGCACTATTACTAAATCCACTGGTAACACTTTGTTGCGTTTCCAAATCAATTAACTCAATACTTGCATCCAACGATTCTTTTGTTTTAGCATTAAAAGTATGACCTTTTACATAAGTTAATTTTTCGGGGCGTAAGGCTTCTGGTAATTCAAATTGATAAATATCTAAACCACCAAAACCACCTTCGCGATCGCTAGCAATGTATGCTAACTTACCATTGGCCTCAACCACTAAACTATTATCATCATTAATTGAATTGATTGGATAACCCATATTAATAGCCTTTCCCCAACTGCCATCTGGTTGACGTTTACTCATATAAATATCTAAACCACCTAAACCAGGATGCCCTTCGCTACTAAAATAAATAGTTTGATTATCAGGATGAATAAAAACACTTTCTTCAGGATCTGGTGTATTGATGTTATTAGATAATTTTACAGGCTCATTGAATTTCCCGTCCGCACCAATAGTTGATGAATAAATATCGGCATTTTTAATACCCTCGCGAGTAACTGTACCTCTAATAAAATATAAAGTTTTTCCATCACTACTAAAACTTGGTTGTGTTTCCCAGTTTCGAGTATTAATAGTAGGGCCAGCATTTGCAGGTTTACTCCATTTTCCATTAATTTTTTGAGAATAAAAAATATCACAGCTACCGTAACCTTTTCTTTCCGACGAACCATAATCTCCTGTTTGTTCCATACAGGAAGCAAAAAACATAATTTGACCATCAGCACTTAATGATGGCGCTCCTTCGTTTCCAGCAGTATTTACAGAATTCATGGGATTTGCAGTTTGCCAAACATTATTAGACTTTTTGCTAATATAAAAATCTTCTTGTCCAGCGCCTTCGCCCAAACGGATATTACGCGTAAACATAAATGTATTTCCATCGGCTGTTAATGCAGGGAAATATTCGTAGTTATCTGTATTAATTCCTGAACCAACATTGATAGGATTAAAAGGTTGAGGATGTTTTTTTGCTTCGATGCCAAATTTTGCATTTTTTAAATACTTTTCGGCTTCTTCTTTTGTGGTAGGATTAATGCGTTCATATTTTAAATAACTTTCATAATATTTTACGGCATTATCATAATCGCCTATTATTAAATTGGCAGAGGCTAAATCAAAAGTATTGCGAGGAAAAAATTTTGGGTTAATTTCAACAGCTTTTTGAAAATGCTCTATGGCTTCTTTATACTTACGTTTTTCCATTAGTAAATAGGCATAACCAGTATGCGCTTCAACAAAATTTGGATCTTCGGCTAAAGCTTTAGTAAAGTTTTTCACAGCATCATCATCCTTACGGAATTCGTAATTTTTCTTTGCTTCTTCTAAAAATTTGATGGCTTTTTTATTAGAGCTTGTATAAGTACCTGGAGGCAAGCTACCCTGAGAAGCTCCAACTAATGATATAAATAAACTGAGGGTGATGTATATAAATAGTTTCATTTTAGTGCATAATAAGTGATACATAAATATAAAAATTATATGCAGATAACGGTATTAAAAAAAGCTAAAATAACTAGAAATTACTCTTTTGATTTAAACGAATAAAGCCATTCTTTCGCTTTTTCGCGATCATCAAAAAACTTAGTTGGAACAATAGGTTTGTTAATTTTCAAAAACAAATTACCTATAATGTTTTCGTGCATTTTTGCACTATATATTGCTAATGCATCAACATGCAACGCATATTCTTTTGATGCACCAGCTCTACGAGCATCACCTGAAACATCAACATTCTCATCACTTTCAAAAAGCACTAAGAATTTCTTATTAGGAATATAATTAACCGATAACTCTCTCGATTCCCAAATATCTTTAGCTTGAAGAGTTACATTTTGCTTTACTTTAAATTCAATAAATAAATCATCGTGTACATTCATTGTAAACGCGTATGTTTCAAATGTTTTCATCTATCTAAAAATACAATTATTTTTAATCTATCGCAATTTTTTTAAGAGAATACACAATTATTATAGCCGCAATAATGGCTAAAATACCACTAATGAAAAATGAAATTCCTGGAAAGAACAGTGTTGCCGATGATTTAGAAAATTGATAAAATAAATTTGTCATTACCAAAGGACTGATAATAGCCGACACACTCATTAAAGAAGTATTTAATCCTTGTATTTCGCCTTGTTCATTTTCAGGAATTTGGTTTGAAATAACACCCTGTAAAGCTGGACCACATAAACCTCCCAAACAATATGGAATTAAAAAAGCATACATCATCCAGCCTTGCGTGGCAAAGGCAAAACAAAATAAACCGACAGCGTATAATATAATGCCATAAATGATTGATTTTGCCTGACCATATTTAGGAATAAACCAGCGAATTAAACCGCCTTGAACCAATGATACCAATACTCCAACGAAGGCTAAAGAATAGCCAATCTGTTGTTCGTTCCAGTCAAATTTTAAAATGTTGTAATAACCCCAAATTACTTCTATGGTTTTTCCGGCTACATACAATATAAATTGCCCTAATATTAAACCTTTTAATAAAGGATACCGTTTTAAATTAATAAAAGCTCCTAAAGGATTTGCACGTTTAAAATCAAACGTTCTTTTGTTTTCTTCAGCTAATGATTCGGGAATAAAAAATAATCCAAATAAAAAATTAAGAGTCGATAAACAACCAGCTACTATAAACGGTGCTCGAATATCAATTTTACTAAATAAGGCTCCTAACAAAGGGCCAATAATAAAACCAACACCAAAGGCTGCACCTATTATTCCAAAATTTTGCGCACGTTTTTCTTTTGAACTAATATCTGCAATATAAGCGCCAGCCGTACTAAAACTTGCTCCGCATATACCTGCAATAATTCGCCCAACAACTAACCAACTTAAGTTTGGGGCAAAGGCTAATAAAAAATTATCTAACCCTAAACCAAGTAATGAAATTAATAAAACCGGACGGCGACCATACTGATCACTTAAACCACCTAATATTGGCGCAAAAACAAATTGCATTAAGGCATATAAAAATAATAGCCACCCGCCAATCATGCTAGCCTGAGCTACATCGCTTCCACTAAGCTGGTTAATTAAAGATGGTATAATAGGAATGATAATACCAAAACCAATACAATCAATTAAAATGGTGGTGAATATAAACGCTAATGAAGGATTTTTTGATTTATGCATAAAGTTTGTTTCTTAATAACTTAAAACGGAGCCTAACCACTTTTCTATTTTCGAAAAATCTTCGTCTTTACGTTTTGCATAATCTTCCACTTGCTCTTTATTTATTTTTCCAATCCCAAAATAATGAGATTGTGGATGAGCAAAATATAAACCACTCACCGCAGCTGTAGGTACCATAGCTAAACTATCCGTTAAAATAATTCCTGTATTTTTTTCAACCTCTAATAAATTCCAAATAGTTAATTTTTCTAAATGATCTGGCTGAGCCGGATAACCTGGCGCAGGACGTATCCCTGCATATTCTTCTTTGATTAAATCTTCGTTTTTTAGGTTTTCAGTTTTAGCATAACCCCAAATTTCTTTACGAACTTTTTTGTGCATTAACTCTGCAAAAGCTTCTGCTAATCTATCTGCTAATGCTTTTAACATAATTGCACTATAGTCATCGTGGTCAGCTTCAAAACGAGCAACGTGCTCATCAATACCAAAACCTGTAGATAATGCAAAAGAACCAAGGTAATCAAGCCCCTCCTCAGTCCTCCCCGAAGGGGAGGAAGCCAATGGTTTAATAAAATCGGCAAGAGCTATATTATATTGGCCTGCTGGTTTTTTACTTTGCTGACGTATAGAATGAAACGTACACAATTTTTCACCTTGTTCATTATAAACTTCCGTATCATCATCATTTACTGTATTAGCAGGATAAATGCCAATGACTGCTTTTGCTTGTAACCATTTATTGGAAATGATTTTGCTAAGCATTGCTTGACCTTCGTTAAATAATTTTGTTGCTTCTACTCCTCGCTCAGGATCACTTAATATTTTAGGATAAGAACCTTTCATTTCCCAACTATGGAAAAATGGTGTCCAATCAATGTATTCAGCAATTTCTTTTAAAGAATAGTCTGCCCACCCCAGCCCTCCCGAAGGGAGGGAGAAAACACCATTGTGTGTTTCTGTAATTAAATAATTTTCTAAATAATTTTTATCAAAAATAAGAGGTTTTGATATTTCTGTTTTGTTCCAATCAATGGGGAATTTATTTTCTCTCGCTTCTGCCAACGAAATTAATTTATTTTGAGATTGAGCATTTTTATTTTGCTCACGAACACGTTCATAATCTTTGTTTACATCTGCCATAAATGCATCACGTAATTCATTAGATATAAGACTACTTGCAACTGGCACTGATTTACTGGCGTCATTTACGTGTACTACTGGCCCCGAATAATTTTGAGCAATTTTAACGGCCGTATGAACTTTGGAGGTTGTTGCCCCGCCAATTAATAAAGGTGTTTTAAAACCTAAACGTTCCATTTCTTTAGCTACGTGTACCATTTCATCTAAGGATGGTGTAATTAATCCACTTAACCCAATAATATCGACGTTATGTTTTTTTGCTTCAGATAAAATTTTATCACAAGACACCATCACACCTATATCTATAATTTCGTAGTTATTACATGCTAATACAACGCCCACAATATTTTTTCCAATATCGTGCACATCACCTTTTACAGTAGCCATTAATATTTTACCACGACCCCCAGCCCCTCCCGGCCTCCCCGAAGGGGAGGAGGCTGTGTTTACTTCAATATCATCATAATCTTTTTGTTTATCTAATATTGTTGTAATTTTTAAAATCACATTTTCAATACCACCTATGATTTCATTATTCGTAAATCTAATTACATTAAATCCTTTAGATTCTAGCCAAGCTTGACGAACTGCATCATTTTGTTTTACATCAGGCAACTGATGAATTAAACCATCAACTTCAATAATTAATCTCTTTTTTAAACAAACAAAATCTGCAATATATTTTCCAATAATATGTTGTCTTCTAAATTTATATCCTTCAAGTTTTTTTGACTTTACAGATTCCCATAAAACAGATTCTGCTTGAGTTGGATTACTTCGATGTTCTTTTACAAAATCTTTTATCAAAGAATAATATTGTGGATCCGCCCACTCATATCCCTGTTCTGTCCCCTTTCCTTCGGAAAGGGATAGGGATAGGCTGTTCTTTCTTTTCTCCTCTAATAAAAAAGGCTCTAAATAAGCTACAGCTTTTTTCATAACACGTGCACTCTTAACAACCTGAGGTAAAAACATTTTCCCTTGTCCAAATAAATCGCCAACAATATTCATCCCATCCATTAAAGGACCTTCAATAACGTGTAATGGTCTTCCAAGTTTTTGGCGCGCCTCTTCAGTATCAGCATCAATATGTTCTACTAAGCCTTTTACTAAGGCATAACTTAAACGAGATTCAACAGTACCTTTGCGCCACTCTTCATCTTTTTCTGTTTTTTCTTTGGTAATTCCTTTTAATGATTCGGCATGATCAACTAAGCGTTCAGTTGCATCATCTCTTCGGTTTAATAATACATCTTCAACTAATTCCAGTAATGTTTTTTCTATATCATCATAAACCACTAATTGTGCAGGGTTTACAATTCCCATATCCATTCCGGCTTTTACAGCGTGGTATAAAAACGCAGAGTGTATGGCTTCACGTACATGATCATTTCCTCTGAATGAAAAAGAAACGTTACTTACTCCACCACTTACTTTAGCGTGAGGCAAATTTTCTTTAATCCATTTGGTAGAATTAAAAAAGTCTAATGCATTTAAACGATGTTCTTCCATCCCTGTTGCTACAGGAAAAATATTAGGATCGAAAATAATATCTTGAGGATGAAAATGAACTTTATCTACTAAAATATCATATGCTCGTCTACAAATTTCTTTTCTTCGTTCTAATGTATCTGCCTGCCCTACTTCATCAAACGCCATTACAATAACAGCTGCACCGTATTGTTTAATTTTATTGGCGTGCTCTACAAATAACGCTTCACCTTCTTTTAATGAAATAGAGTTTACAATTGCTTTTCCTTGCACACATTTTAAACCAGCTTCAATAACACTCCATTTACTAGAGTCAATCATAATAGGCACACGAGAAATATCGGGTTCAGATGCGATTAAATTCAGAAAGGTTGTCATGGCTTGTTCGCTATCTAACATCCCTTCATCCATATTAACATCAATAACTTGTGCACCGCCATCAACTTGGTCTTTCGCAATTGATAAGGCTTCTTCGTAATTTCCTTCTTTAATTAAACGAAGAAATTTCTTGGAGCCTGTTACGTTGGTTCGTTCACCCACATTTAAAAAATTACTTTCGGGAGTTAATGTATAAGGCTCTAATCCACTTAAGTGCATTAAGGTATCTGCCTGAGGTTTTTTACGAGGCTTTGCATCTTTTGCAATTTCGGCAATACGTTTAATGTGTGCTGGTGTTGTTCCGCAACAGCCTCCAACTATATTTAAAAATCCTGCTTTTAAAAAATCTTCTATTTGATGGCCCATTTCGTGAGCATCCTGATCGTATTCACCAAACTGATTTGGTAAACCTGCATTTGGATAAGCACTCACATAGAAAGGTGCTTTATTAGAAAGCTCCTCTAAATATGGACGCATATCTTTGGCACCTAAAGCACAGTTTAATCCAACACTTAATAAATCAACGTGAGAAACTGAATTTAAAAAAGCTTCTGTTGTTTGTCCTGAAAGAGTTCTGCCACTAGCATCTGTAATAGTTCCAGATACCATTACTGGCATTTTTTTATTTATTTTCTGACAATAATTTTGAATAGCAAATAAGGCTGCTTTAGCATTCAAGGTATCAAAAATGGTTTCAATTAATAACAAATCGGCACCACCATCAATTAATCCTCGTACTTGCTCTGTGTAAGCTTCTGATAATTCATCAAAGGTAATTGCTCTATAACCTGGGTCATTTACATTTGGAGACAACGACAACGTACGATTAGTTGGCCCAATAGCGCCTGCAACAAAGGCCCCTCTCCGGCTCTCCCCGATGGGGAGAGAGGCAGTGTCTGCAAAATATTCGTCAATTGCTTGACGTGCTAATTTAGCTGATTCGTAATTTAACTCATACACAAAATCTTGCATATCGTAATCAGCCATAGCAATCGTTGTATCACTAAAGGTGTTGGTTTCAATGATATCAGCGCCTGCTTTTAGATATTCTTTATGAATTGTTTTAATAATTTGCGGTTGGGTAATCGATAATAAATCGTTATTACCTTGTAAATCCTTATGCCAATCAGCAAAACGCTTTCCTCTAAAATCTTTTTCTGTTAATTTGTATTGCTGAATCATAGAGCCCATTGCCCCATCAATTACTAATACTCTTTTTTCTAACTCCTCTTGTATCGTACTCATATTATTAAAAATAAAAAAAATCTTTCCCGCGTTTGCAGAAAAGATTTATAGATTGTTGTAATTATAGTTATAAAATCATTTCTACTTATTTTTCTCAAAAAATGAGACGAATTCCCACCTTCTATCAATAGTTTTTAATTGTTGATTTTTAGTTTTTAGTAGTATGAATTAAAAACTAAACGCTCAAAACTAATCACTAGTTGTAGGGTTGGTAAAGCTTCATTGGGCGTATCCCTCAGCTTTTCTTAATAAGTGTATTAAAGAACGTGGTACAAATATATAAATTATTTCTCTTTTAATTTAGTGTAAAAAGGAATTGTTAATTTAAAACTCACATTTCGTCCCATACTATAAATACCCGAACGACTAGTTCCATTATTGGGGTAATTATCAAAATACTTTAAACGACTCATATTAGATTGATAAGCAACATCAGTTAAGTTGGTACAAAAAATCCCTATTGTACATACAGTATTGCCTTTTTTATTGCATACATCTGTTCCTAATCCAGCATCATACAAAAGATAACCAAGGGTTTTTGTTTCAGAATTATCTGCTAATAACACTCGGTTTTGAGTGGCATAATATTGCATTCCTATTTTAAAATAAGTATGATGAAACCAAGCTATCTTTTTTTTGAATTCTGCTCGAATTTCGGAATTAGTATGTAATGGTGGAATAAACGGTAAATATTTGTTACTGTCATTTATAATTGCACCGTTTCCACCTTTATTTATAGCATAAACTAAGGAAACAGAGTTTTCTAAATGCAACCAATCAAGAGGATGCGGATGAATATCTATACGCGCTTCACCACCATACAGTTGAGCTTTGGTTTGTTTAAATTTATAAACAGAGTAATTGTTTCCAGCTTCTATATAAATAGAATCGCCACCAAATTGGCTTTGTAGTTTTTGATTAAAGATGTAATTATCAATGGTGTTATTAAATAATTCAACACTACTAGAAATATGATGACTATCAAAGAATACACCAATATCTTCTTGTACATTAAACTCAGGTTTAAAATTTGCATCGCCTAATTGCTGAAACCCAGTACCAGGATGCACTCCTTTTGCTGATATTTCAGAAATATTGGGAGATCTAAAACCTCGAGCCACATTGGCTTTCACTAATAGTTTATTTGAAATGTTATAGGTTAAACCTATGCTTCCCGAAAATCCATTAAATGTGTGTTGGTAATTATCAAATCGTTTGGTTGCACCTGTTGTATCAGTTATAACTTTATCAAAACCTGTTGTTGAACTCGTAGTTGTGTATAATTCATTATTTTTAAAAGACCTTGTATCATAGCGCGCACCAGCACTAATATCAAATTTTTTAATTTCTTTTTTAATAAAAATAAATGGTGCAAAATCAACTAATGTGTAATTCGGAATAACAAATTCAGTTCCTTCATTGGTATTATTTGTTTGATACATTCCATTAATACCAATGGTTGATTCCCATCCATTTTTTTCAGGAAAATAAAATTTAGCATCATAAGTAACCGTTTGTAATTTTAAATAAAGTCCTGCAACTCTAGGATTCTGAGGGTGCGCAAATTCCTGACGAATACTTTGCTGATAACTAAGCTTTAGAGCCAATTTACTTTGCTTCATAATAAATTGATTTGTTGAAAACAACCGATAATGCTGAACATGCTGATGGATAGCACCAATGTTATATCCATTTAGTTCCGCATTATTTACAATAGGTCTTAGCGTATCAGCCTCGGTAATTTGTTTGGTGAATTTTCGCGTTAACGAATCTCTACTACCATCAGGAATTTCCTGCAAATTATCATATACACTAAAATTTAAATGAGAGTATCCCCATTTACGATTAACGCCACAATATCCATTAAAATTGGTTTCTTTAAAGCCTGTATTAAAAACTTTACCATCGTATTTATTTTGAAAATTTGAAGCTTGTTTATGAGAAGCTCGTACACCAAATACAACACTTTTAATATTCCCTGCAAAAGCTGCAGATGAGGCATACAATCCATTATTAGTTTGATAATTGGTTTGCAAACTACCTTTTAATGTTCCATCGGGGCTTGTATTTTCTGGTAATAAATTAACTACTCCCGCTAATGCATCTGAGCCATAAATTAAACTGGCAGGGCCTTTTATTACTTCTATTCTATCAATTAAAAACTGATCTATTTCTATACCGTGCTCATCTCCCCATTGTTGTCCTTCCTGACGAACACCATCAAATAACGTTAAAATACGATTATAACCTAAACCACGTATATAAGGTTTAGATACATTAGGCCCAGTGCTCAACATATTAACACCTGGTACTTTTACCATAGCGTCAATAATATTTGTTCCTGCATTTTGTTCTAAATATTTTTGA
>JAYSTR010000094.1:0-4486 GCA_043719555.1 Bacteroidota bacterium
CCAATAATTCGGAGTAAGGTGATGTGATTGAATAGGTTGAGTTATAGGCCGCTATTTTAATGTAAACCAACTGATTAGCCGTAAGCGTATTTAAAATTAAATTAGTTTTAATAAGCGTAGTAGGCGTATTAAAAGTAGTACCATTTAAACTTGTTTGAATTTTGTAATGCGTGGCATTGGCATCATTTTTTACTTTTACTTCCAAGGTATTATTAGCTTTATTAATAATAGCAAATGATTTAGGTTGAGATAAAGACGTTAAAGGATTCCCATATGGATACTCGGGTGGGTTAATCACTCCCTCATCACTTAATAAGGTATTTAAAGTTGACGATTGCAAAATTGCTTTAATGGTTGTTGGAGTTCCATTGTACACAACATTATTTTGTATAAAACGCATTCCATGGCTATAATCCATATAGGTATCGGCGTGCACATTACTCATAGGTTGAATAGGATTACCAACACTCGTATGCCATCCATAAATAACAACTCGGTTAGCGGAAGAATAAATTATGTTAGAGATAACTACATCCTTTTTATCGCCACCTACTAAAGCACCCAATGGATAACTAGCAACCTGTGAATTACGTTGTATTGTAACTGAGGCATTGTGTTGAGAAAAAGCCTGAACGGTGGTCATCGTGCCACTAGCAGGAATTGTTAAGGGTGCTAATTTTAAAGTTGCTTGAGTATAAATATCATTCACCATTTTTCGGGTTGGTAAGGTACATCCTATACTATCAGCAATTTTTGTAGCTACGATAGGCGACATAGGACACAAAAAATAATTGGTATCGCAACCTATGGCTAAATAATCAGGAATAACATAATAGGTAACACTTTGTGTAATACCACTAATAACAGCCGTTGAGGTAACTGCGGATAAAGCACGGTAAAAATTAGGCACATTACCTTTGATGACTTCGTTATAAATTAAATTTTCGCGATTGGTAAAACTCATTGGTGTAATGGTTGCCACAAACTGGCTTCCATTCATTGCGTTTACCGGACGCGTAGGTACATTTAAATTTTGAGAAAAAGACTTAAACTGAATGATGATAAATAAAGAAAGATAAAAATGTTTCATCCGCAGATTGATTAGTGATTATTAAAGATACTGTTTTTTAGATTTATGCTATTTGTTTAATGACTGAAAATGTATTTTTAACATATTAGTAGTATTGGCTTTTTCGTCTTCTTTTTCTTAAAAGGAAAATGAAGACTAAATCCTGATAGCTATCGGGAAAAGTCAAAACGATGCTTCTTCGCAGTAAGAGTATTATTGCGGAAAATAACATGATTAAAGGTAGAGTTCAAAACAGGAGAGTTGAATTTATCTTGAAAAATAAATAGTCAAAAAAAAACATTTTACCTGATTCAATTTTAATGTTACTTAAATACAATAGTTTTTAATCTGTTGTTCTTTAAATATCCTCTTATTAAATCATCTGCATCGGGATAAAATGGACGTTTTGAAATAAGTTCTTTGCACTCATCAATTGTATTAAACGATGAGGTACTATCAATATAGCCATAGCCAACATAATGGCCATTTTCAATTAAGATTAAGGAACGTTCTTCGTTATGTTTCCCATGATCTAATAAAGCAAAATGATTGTTTTTAAAAATAATATGGTCTAAAATTTCCTGTGCACGTTTATTATATAATTCTACTTCTTCTTCTCCTGCACAAATACCCTTACATTTTTTAATTTGATGATTAAAGCAAATAGATTCATCGCTTGTTAATTGACAATATCTTAAACATAATTCGTACTCATCAATCCAATTTTCTAAACGTTCTCTAGCACTTGAATACGTTACAAATGAGATTAAAGGATTTTCGGAATACTCATATTCAACTAATTTAAAATTTATAATACCGTCAGCATCTTTAAACCAATCAATACAATGTGTAAACTGGTCGGCTTTACGTGCCCTGTTGTATTTTGGTTTATGCTTTTTAATTTCTTCTGCTTCTAATAATAATGCTACTAATTCGCTTCCAGTCTTCACAAAATCAACGTTATATAAATCGTTGAGCATTTTCTTGCTTTTATGCTCTTTGCTATTAAAATGACTGATAGCACGATTATATACATTGACACTTTTACCAATATAAATTATTTCCTGTTCCTTATTTAAAAAGTAATAAACGCCACATTCTTCGGGTAATTTATTTAAAATGTATTGTTTAATTTTATCAATACGCCTTGTCATTAATTCCTCAACACCTTGATTTTTGAATTGAGGATTCATGCTTTTGAGTTCCAGTAATTTGTCAAACAACTTTGCTGTTGCAACTGCGTCGCCTTCTGCTCTGTGTCGTCCTTCAATTTCAATACCAATAGAATCGCAGAGCTTTCCTAAACTATACGATAATTTACCGGGCATTAATTTTCTACTTAATCTAACGGTACATAACGTATCTCTTTTATATTTTACGCCAAACGAAGCAAATTCATCTTTAATAAATCCATAATCAAAACCAACGTTGTGTGCTACAAAAATCTTTCCTTCAGTCATTTCTAACACTGTTTTTGCTATTTGAGGAAACGTAGGAGCATTAGCAACCATATCATTTGTAATGCCCGAAACACTTATAAAAAAAGGAGTAATGTTGCATTGTGGATTTACAAGACTAGTAAATTTATCTATGACTTGTAAGCCATCATGTATGATAATACAGATTTCTGTAATGTGACCTCGACGGTACTCAAATTTACTACCGCAGGTTTCTATATCAATTATGGCAAACATTGTAACAAATGTAATTAATACATCATTTGAGTTTTGCTACAAATTATAGCATTTTTTAATTTGGGCATGGCTGTTAACTTCCTAGGTCATGTCAGGCTTGAAGTTTATCCTGAGCAAAGCGAAGGGATGCAATCTTTTTTGGCTTCGAAGTACATTATAATTTTACTTATCAAGCCATGCTTTAAATTCAGATACACGCTCGCGACTCACAATGGCAGACTCATCTTCCAATAAGTCGGAATTAATTTTTAAGCGACTATTAAAATAGGAACTCACTTTTTGAACTGCATTAATGGCAATTAATACTTTGCGATTAATTCTAAAAAATAAGTCGGGCGAAACTAATTCCGTTAATTGATCTAAAGTATAATCTACCGCATACCGTTTACCGGCTATTGTAACCAGCAATGTAATACCATCTTCTGCAATAAAATGAAATACATCCTCCGTTTTAATAGAAACAATGCTATCACCCATTTTTACAATGAAGCGGTTTTTGTATTGCTTATTTAAATTTTGATAGGCATTAGCTATGTCTTGTACAATAGAGGTATGTGATTGACTAATTTTCTTTAATTTATCAATAGCTACCCGTAAATCATCAACACCTATTGGTTTTAGCAAATAATCCACACTATTTAATTTAAAGGCTTTAATGGCATATTCATCAAAAGCGGTGGTAAATATTATAGGTGTATCAATTTGTATTTTATTAAATATTTCAAAACTCAAACCATCTGCTAAATGCACATCAACAAAAACTACATCGGCTTTAATACCTTTTTGAAATGCTTCGACACTTTTTTTAACCGAATCAAAATTGGCAATCACATTGATTGATGCATCAATTCGTTTTAAAAGATTGCTTAAATGCTCCGCTGATAGCTTTTCGTCTTCTATAATAATGGCGTTCATTTGCTATTTAATAAAGGAATTTTAACTACATATGATTCTTTACTCTCAATTATTTCCACTGACTTATCTGTAAAATAACGGTAACGTTCCATAATGTTTTTTAAACCAGTTTTAGAACTTGGCTCACTATTGCTTCGCAACTGTAAATTGTTGGTTACCTCTAATATATCAACTGTGTTTTTAATACTTACTGTTAATGGCAGCGCTTCCGATATTTCGTTATGCTTAATGGCATTCTCTACTAATATTTGAATAGCCATTGGCGGAACTAATTTTTGAAGGGCATTGTCTTCTACCTCAATATTAAATTTAATATTCGTATCAAATCGTATTTGTAATAAATACGTGTAAGAACGGATAAAGGTTAATTCTTCCTCAAGGCTTACTAACTCTTTATCTTTATTATCTAACAAATAGCGATATACCTTTGATAATTGATTGATAAAATCAACAGCCTTATCTTGGTCTTTATAAACTAAGGATGATAGCACACTCATATTATTGAATAAGAAGTGTGGGTTGATTTGGTTTTTTAAATTTTGTAATTGCGCTTGTACGACTTCTGTCTTATGATGTTCAATTTCAACTAACGAAGCCTTCCAGTTGGAGAAAAACTGTGAACCAACCTCAAACGACAATAATATAACAGATACCATCACACCAATTACAACGGCTGTTGACATAAATGCTTCTTTTGCAGCAGTAGGTAAAGGACAAACAAATTGATTGAAAAATAGCATCGAAAAATAAATTGCCATAGCGCTGTAAACCATACTAATGGGTAGCTGAATGAGTATACGCTTACCTG
>JAYSTR010000095.1:0-11419 GCA_043719555.1 Bacteroidota bacterium
TGATTGTTTTTATTTAAATAACTTTGATATAATCAACAATACAATTAACATGAGAAAAAACTTACTTTTATTATTCATAATAATTTCATTTGGGGTAATGGCGCAAACGTTTAATCAAACTAATCATGCCCCATTAGCTGGCTTTAATTATAGCTCATTAAAATGTGATACAACTAACACACCTTATTTGCCTGGCGCATCAGGTGGTGGTGTTACCTGGGATTTTCATTTGCTTTCTATTTTAACAACTACCAATGATTTTGTAACAACAGTATACAATTCAGCACAATTTAATCCTGCAAATTTTCAGGTTACAACATCAAGTAACGACTTGTATTATCAATCTAAAAGTGATTCTTTAAATCTATCTGGTTTTTCGGCAACTATTAACGGTGTTACTATTTATTTTAAATATGATAGAACAAAACAAGCTGTATTGGCAAAATATCCGATGAATCTAACCAATAATGTTAGCTCTATTACAAGCGGTGTAACTGGAGCAGGTGCATTTACAGGAAATTGTTATGTTGAATACGATGGTTCTGGTACAATGATGTTGCCAGCTAGAACATTTACAAATGTAGCTCGTTTAAAAACCATACAATCCTACACCTTTAATATTCCTTTATCGTATAGTGGAAATGTGAAAACATTAACTTACGATTATTACGATTTAAATGCCTCGCGCGTTCCTATTTTATCTGTATCAACTACAACTACAAACTTAAATGATGTTCAAACTCCGTCTAATAATATGGTAGATTCTGTTCAACGTTTTATTACTATTCAAAAAAATCATGCCCTAGTTGGAATTAATGAACACTATAAAAATGCAATCTTACTATCTGTTTATCCAAATCCTGCATCTACCGTTGTTAATTTTAAAACAGACAGTAAAGATGTGTCTATGATTCAAATTACTGATGTGGTTGGAAAAATGATTGATGAACAAATGTTTAATTCATCTATGCTCAGTTTAAATACTCAAACGTATAATGCAGGAGTTTATTTTTATACCATTTTAGATAAAAATAGGAGTAATTTAAAAACCGGAAAATTTATAGTGCAAAAATAAAATTTAGGTTGCATACAATCAAAGCCTTATCTTTATCATAGATGAGGCTTTTTTTTGTTATCATATTTTTGGTTACTTGTTTGCTTTCGTGCAATCATAATGCGCCTGAAGTTAAAAAAGTAAGTGTTAAAGAACCTCAAAAGGTTGAAGAGGAAATTACTGATTTATTACAAGAAACGTTAACCGTTGATAGTATCATTTCAGTTGATTCCGTTCCGCTAACAACCTATCGTTATTTTAAAATTCATTATAAAAACAAGTTACTTTGGTTTGCTAAAAACAAGTTGACTAAAAATGGAGAAACTTTATTTAGTATTATTGAGCGTGCGGAGTATTATGGGTTAATTCCTCAGCAATATCATTTATATCAGATTACTCGTAGCAAGCAATTAATTACTAATCAAAAAGATTTTATTAATGTGTCAGCTATTGTTAATGCTGATTTGTTATTGTCTGATGCTTACTATTTATTAGGGGCGCATTTAAATAAAGGCCGCTTTTATAAAGATAGTTTACTACTGCAAACCAATTTTAGTAAACTAGATCGAGGTTGGGATAGTCTTTTGTTTAAGGGCTATGAAACATCTAGCATAAGTGCCGTACTTGATTCATTAGAGCCTAAATTTTATAGTTACCGCGAATTAAAAAAACAGTTAGCGATTGTTTTAAGTGATACAACGCGTTATTTATTCGATTCTATTCCTTTTGTAACTGAGAATGATTCAAGCCTTAAACAAAAATTAATTATTAAAAATTTGGTGACGCAAGGTTTTTACGATACAACTGCAAGTAACAATGATAGTATTCGATTATCGAAAGCCTATAATAAACTTCAAAAGCAATGGTTTATACAACCAGATGGAAAGCTTGGTAAATATACACAGCAAGCCTTAGGTTATAATCGTGCGAAAATTATTCGTCAAATCTGTATGGCAATGGAACGCTGGCGTTGGGAAAGTAAATTTCCTGAAAAATATGCATTAGTAAATATTCCTGCTTTTTGGTTAACGGTTTTCGAAAAAGATACAGTAGTGATGCAATCGGCTGTGGTATGTGGTAAGCCTGAAAATCAAACACCTATACTAAAAAGTAAAATTGATCACATGTTGGTTTATCCCTATTGGAATGTGCCATACTCCATTGCTTGGAAAGAAATTTTGCCTGCTGTGAAACGCGACACAACTTATATTAGAAAGAAAAATTTTGAAGTCATCGGTGCAAATAATACAGTGTTAGATTATACAAAATTGCCTTGGAGAAAATATTCAAAGGAGTATTTACCAGTAACGTTCCGGCAGCGTATTGGAACTGAAAATAGTTTGGGAGTAGTTAAATTTAATTTTTATAATCCATATGGCGTTTATTTACACGATACCAATTCGAAGCGTTATTTTAAAACTAGCTCGCGCGCTCAAAGTCACGGATGTATTCGTTTAGAGAAGTTTACAGAGTTTGCTAATTTTTTAGTAAGAGACGACAGCATCCATTACACGCCCGATAGCTTGTTGCTATATTTTAGCAAACAAGAACAACGAAAAATAACTTTAAAAAAAGCATTGCCAATTTATATCCGCTATTTTACAGCGCACGCTGATAGTAATGGATTGCAATTGTATTTAGATGTTTACAGAAAAGATGAAGCGATGATGAATTTGATTTATGCTAAATACTAATAACTTAAATAAGGTAAAATCATTTTTAGTTTTTCTTCGCTAAATATGCCTAAATTTTTAAAATCGTTTTCCGTTAATCGGCCGTGTTTAAATTTATAGTTTATAACTGCTTGTGCAGTTTGAAAATTAAAGTAAGGGTGTTTTCGTAAAGAATTAAAATCAATGGCATTGATAGGAATTTTAGTAAGAGTGTTTTCATCTACTTTTATTTGAGACGATAGTGTTGTAAATAAACTATCATTCATACCATACACTTCTTTTAATTGATTCATACTGTGAAAGCCACCTAACATGGTACGGTATTTTATGATTCGTTTTGTAAAGCCAGGACCAATGCCTTTTAAATAAACAATGGCTAAACTATCGGCAGTGTTTATATCAATTATAGTTTTAGGATAAACCTTTTTTTCATAAATAGGTTTAGGATAATTTGATTTAGTGTAAAAGGCTGAATCGTTTTTAAATTCTTTTTTCGTATTTGGAATCAAAATATAAGGCTCTAATTCAGAAAATAATTTGGGCGATAAACCATACAGTTTTTTTAGGCTTTCGGAGTTATAAAATTTCGCCCCTTTATTTCTAAAATTAATTAAAATGTGTGCCGTTTTAGCTGGAAATCCTAATTCTATAGCCTCTTCGTAAGTTATGGTGTTAGGATTAAATACAAATAGTTTACGATTAACTAGCGGTGCAGTTTCATCTTGTTTTTTGTAATCTGAATACTCTTTTTTCTCGTAGGGAACTGGCGATTCAATAACTGTTTTTAATTCAGTAAGTACAATTGTATTTTCTTGATGTATAAAATAAGGTAGGCAAGTTTTTACAATCAGTAATAAAATAATAAGGGAACACAAAACTAAAACGCCATTGCGTTCCTGCTTATTAAAATTAAAATAGTTATTTAACCATTTCATTTTTGGGAGATGTGGTTTGTTGTTTAAACAAAAAATAAACTGGAATGCCAAGAGCAATAATTACTAAACCCATACCACAATTAAACGTTTTATATACTAATAAATCAATACAAATCAAAGATGTAATAATAATATACAATGCAGGAATTACAGGATAGCCAAAAGCTTTGTAGGGGCGCTCGGCATTTGGTAATTTTTTGCGTAACACAAAAATGGCAGCAATAGTAATAATGTAAAACAACAATGATGAAAAGGTACAGTAATCTAATAAGTCGCCATAAGAACCACTTAAACATAACAAAGATGCCCAGATGCCTTGTAAAAATAAGGCATTAGCAGGTACATCATATTTATTAAGTTTAGCAGTGCTTTTAAAAAATAAGCCTTCTTTAGCCATAGATTGAAACAAGCGCGAGCCAGCTAAAATTAAACCGTTATTACATCCAAAGGTTGATACCATAATTAATGCGGCCATTAAGTATTTAGCGACATCACCAAATACAACGAATAAAGCTGCGGTTCCAACTCTGTCTTTTTGAGCAAACATTATTCCTTGCTCTATAACTGTTGTACCTCCTATATTTCCTTGCAAAGGTAATAAACATAAATAAGCTACATTAGCTAACACATAGATAACCGTTACTATACTAACTCCAAAAAATAATCCTAAAGGAATATTTCGCTTTGGATTTTCTACTTCGCCTGCTATAAAGGTTACATTATTCCAAGCATCACTACTAAATAAAGACCCCAGCATAGCAACTCCAATAGCACTTACTAAAGCCATTCCTGAAAGAGAAATTGGCAAAAATTGATTATCATTAAAGTTTTCAGTTGGTAAATATGTTTTAGCATCCCATGCATTCGTCATGTTATTTGAAAATACATCACTCGTAAAGCCATAATAAACACCAACTATAATAAGCGTAAATAATGCGATTAATTTTGCAGAGGTAAAAACACGCTGTATGGCTTTTCCATTTTCGATACCACGCGTATTAATAAATGTAAGTAAGGCAATAATTGCTATCGCTAATAATTGTGCACTCGTAATTTTAAAATTAACGATTTGTATAATGGTATTTCCTTCTTCAAAAAATGGAATAAATACGCCAGTGAATTTTGCAAAGGCAACGGCAACTGCGGCAATAACACCTGTTTGAATGACTAAAAAAACTGTCCAACCATACACAAAAGCCACTAAATCGCCAAAAGCTTTTTTAATGTAAACAAATTGTCCGCCTGCTTGTGGCATCATACTGGCTAATTCGCCATAGCTTAAGGCAGCAAACAAAGTAAGTACACCCGATAAAATCCAAACCACTAATAACCAACCAGCCGAACCTACAGAACGAGCAATGTCGGCACTAACAATAAAAATCCCCGAACCTATCATTGAGCCAGCAACTAATAAGGTGGTGTCAAATAAGTTCAGGGATTTTTTCATAGTTGTTCTAAAATTATAATGTCTGTTCTGGACCTGCTTCAGGCTTTTCTAAATTACTATTGCGTTTACCGTAAATAAAATAAACAATGATACCTAAAACACCCCAAATCATAAAAAAGTTCCAAGTTGCAGCACGTACTTGTGTCATTAAAAATAAATTAAAACATACACCTAAAGTACCAACTAAATATACTGCTGGTGTTTTGTAAGGACGCTCTAATTCAGGTTTTTTATAACGTAAAATCATTACTGCTACACAAACCATTGCAAAAGCTAATAAAGTCCCCATACTACACATTTCGCTTACTTTATCAATAGGAGTAAAGGCAGCAACAATTGAAATTAAACCTCCAACTAAAATAGTGCTCTTGTAGGGAGTTTTAAATTCTGGATGTAATGCTTTAAAGAAAGCAGGCATTAAACCATCCTTAGCCATTCCTAAAAATATGCGAGTTTGTCCTAACATCATTACTAACATAACCGAAGTTAAACCAGCCGTAGCAGCAATAGTAATAATAAATACAGCCCAGTTAATACCTATTCCCGAAAAGGCAGATGCAACAGGAGCAGCTTTATCTAACTGGTCATATTTTACCATGCCAGTTAATACCAACGATACTAAAATGTATAATACAGTACAAATAATTAAGGAAGCAATAATTGCAAAAGGTACATCCTTCTTAGGGTTAATAGCCTCACCAGCTTGTGTAGATACCGCATCAAAACCGATGTAAGCAAAAAACACAATTGTAGCAGCTGTTAACACGCCACCAAAACCAAATTTCATTTTACCAGTAGCATTTCCTAACTCGTCTAAAATAGGAGTTTCAGCAGGAATAAATGGATGCCAGTTATTAGTATCAACATAAAATGCACCAACAATAATTACAAATAATACAACAGCAATTTTTACAATTACAATAACGTTGTTTGTACTTGCAGCTTCTTTAATTCCTTTAACTAATATGGCAGTTACTACCCAAGTAATTAAAAAGGCAGGTAAATTAAAGGCAAAGCTAGGAGCTGCTAATCCAGCAGCTAAACATTTTTCGGTAGCGGTTGCTAAATCGTTACATAACCAAATAGGGAATTCTAAACCAAATAGATGTAATAGTTTTACAAAATAGCCACTCCATGCAACAGCAACTGTTGTAGCGCCCATCATATACTCTAATATTAAGTTCCAACCTATAAACCAGGCAAATAATTCGCCTACGGTTCCATAAGCATAGGCATAAGCCGAACCTTCAACGGGTAAAACTGATGCGAACTCAGCATAACATAACGACGCAAATAAACATCCAATACCAGCAATAACAAAAGCCAAGGCTAGGGCAGGGCCAGCATAATCGTGAGCGGCAATACCAGTTAAAGTAAAAATACCTCCACCAATAATGGCACCAATTCCTAAGGATGTTAATCCCCATTTTGTAAGAACACGTTTTAAATCACTTTTTTTCATATCTGCTTCAAAAGCCGATACTGGTTTTACTCTCCAAACTGACATACTAATCTATTTTTTGTATTTAATAATAAATGAAACTTAACCTTCAAATATATAAGAATTTATTTAAAAACGCTAGTTTACACGGAACAAGATGGAATGTTTGCCGAGGTATTGAAATAACTTGTCATTTTGTCACTTTTGGAGCAATGGCACAGTTTTTAACAGTATTGAAGCAGATAAATTTATTATAACAACCAACAAACTATAAAACCATGAGCAAAGGAAAAATTAACGTACAAACCGAAAACATTTTCCCAATTATTAAAAAATTTCTTTACAGCGATAACGAGATTTTTTTACGCGAGTTAGTTAGTAACGCTACGGATGCCACTCAAAAATTAAAAGCATTAACCTCTATGGGTGAAGCTAAAGGAGAATTAGGCGATTTAAAAATTGAAGTATCTGTAAATAAAGAAGCTAAAACCATTACTATTAAAGATAAAGGTATTGGTATGACAGCCGAAGAAATTGAAAAATACATTACGCAAATTGCATTTAGTGGCGCAGAGGAATTTGTGACACAATACAAAGATAAAGTTGACAAAAATGTCGTTATCGGTCATTTTGGTTTAGGATTTTATTCGGCCTTTATGGTAGCAGCTCGTGTTGAGATTTTTTCGTTATCACATAAAGAAGGAAGTAAGGCCGTGCGTTGGGAATGTGATGGAAGTCCTGAATATGTGATAGAAGAAAATACAACTAAAACAGACAGAGGAACTGAAATTGTATTACACGTTGCGGAAGATAGTTTAGAGTTTTTAGAAAACAGTAAGATTGAAGGCTTACTTAAAAAATACTGTAAGTTTTTACCAGTTGAAATTGTTTTTGGAACTAAAAAAGATTGGGTTCCATCTGGAGAAATAGATGAAAAAGGAATTGATAAAGAAAAAGAAATTGAAGTAGAGAACATCATCAATAATCCTGTACCAGCTTGGATTAAAAAACCAGTAGATTTAAAAGACGAAGATTACAAGGCGTTTTACCGTGAGTTGTATCCTATGCAATTCGAAGAGCCTTTGTTTCACATTCATTTAAATGTTGATTATCCATTTAATTTAACAGGTATTTTATATTTCCCTAAGTTATCTAACAAGTTCGAGGCTCCAAAAGATCGTATTCAGTTATACAGTAACCAAGTATTTGTTACGGATAATGTAGAAAATATTGTACCCGATTTTTTAACGATGTTACGTGGTGTAATTGATAGTCCAGATATTCCATTAAATGTGAGTCGTAGTTATTTACAAGCAGATCATAACGTAAAGAAAATTTCATCACACATTACTAAAAAGGTTGCCGATAAATTAGAAGAAATCTTTAAAAAAGAACGCCCTGATTTTGAAGCTAAATGGGATGATGTGAAAATATTTGTACAGTACGGAATGATTAGCGATGAGAAATTTTACGAGAAAGCTGCAAAGTTTGCCTTAGTAAAAAACACTGAAGCTAAAGCCTTTACTTTAGAGGAGTATGAAGCTCAAGTAAAAGCAAATCAAACGGATAAAGATGGTAAAACAATTTATTTGTATGCTACGAATGTTGATGAGCAACACGCTTATATTGATGCAGCTAAAACTCGTGGTTATGATGTGCTTTTAATGGATTCTCCGTTAGATTCGCATTTAATTAATCACTTAGAACAAAAATTAAGTAACGTACAATTTGTTCGCGTTGATGCTGATACGGTTGAAAAATTAATTAAGAAAGAAGATGCTCAACCAAGTAAATTAACGGATGAGGAACAAACTAAATTAAAGCCAGTAATTGAAGGCGTTGTTGCTAAAGAAAAATACACAGTAACGTTTGAAAGTTTAAGCGAAACTGATTCACCCATGTTAATTACACGCCCGGAGTTTATGCGTCGTATGAAAGATATGCAAGCCATGGGTGGCGGAGGCGGTATGAACTTTTATGGTGCTATGCCTGATATGTATAATTTAGTTGTAAATGCGAATCATCCTTTAATTGGTAAAATTTTATCAGAAAAAGATACTACAGTACAAGCTCAGTTAGCGAAACAAGCAGCCGATTTAGCATTGTTATCTCAAGGATTATTAAAAGGCGAAGAGTTAACGAAGTTTATTAAACGTAGTGTTGAATTGATTAATTAATCATTTTAATAGAACGCAGACAACGCAGATGATTATGATTAAATATGTTTTGAGACAATCTAACTTAAAAATCATAAATAATCAGTGTCATCTGCGTTCTATTTTTTAATCAATACTATTTTAAAATAAAATTTTATCTTTAAATAAAAAAAGAACATGGAAAATCAAAATCCTGAAAATCAATTAAACATCGAACTTTCTGAAGAAATTGCAGAAGGGATATATTCTAACTTAGCTATCATTACACATTCTCCAACTGAGTTTGTGGTTGATTTTATTAAAGTAATGCCAGGTGTGCCTAAAGCAAAAGTAAAATCGCGTATTGTTTTAACACCACAACACGCTAAGCGTTTAATGAAAGCATTAGCTGATAATGTTACACGTTTTGAGCAAATGCATGGCAAAATTAAAGATAGTGAAATGAATGCGTTGCCATTAAGTTTTGGTGGCCCAACTGCTCAAGCCTAAAAGTTAATTCATATTTTAAAATAAAATAGGCTGTCTTTAAAAAGACAGCCTATTTTTTTGTTATGTCAATTCGAGCGTAGTCGAGATACTACTAAATAATGTTATCTAGTTCGGCAGAATTAACAACGTATTTTTATCTAAGATAACTTTTGATAGGTTTGCCACCAACGGTCTGGTACATCATTGTTTACAGCTAATTCATAATCTTTATACGAACAAGGTAATAACGTATGACGTTCAAATTTTAAACCCATAGTTGGTGGGTAAGGAATTTCCATCCACCAACGATCGCTTTTTTTACTTTTAAAAAAATTAATTTCGTGTTGTTGTTCTTCTAATACTACATGAAACTTAACATACTCAGGATTTGTACGTGCAGGGAAATCACTCTTACGCCCATAAAATCCATCTAAAAAACACCAAATCATTTGAGCTGCTAAATGCACTGTTTTTCCTTGCAAATCATACTCAGGGTTTATTTCATAAATACCAACCGATGTTAGTTTATCATTCATTCCGGCATAACGCATCATTTGGCAAGCTTCTTCGCTATAAAAACCATTTGGTGATGCATTCGCGTGAGCTGGAGCATCGCTATGTTTAATAGATGAAATATCAAAACTTAACATATCTGCATTTCTAATAATTGGTTCAGCTTCTTCAATAGCATCACGGACTTGCCCTAAACGGTATGCATCAAAGTATAATTTATTCATCATCTCTAACGATGTTGGATCAACTAAATACGTTTGATAACCAATGTTACTGTAATTAAATAAATAGTTAGGCTGGTGCAAAATAATTTTACCTAAATACGAATCGTTTGTAATATCTTCTTCGGGATTACCAATATCAAAGGCAGCATCAATAGTAACTACGTTAATGGTTTGCTCTAATTTTTCGTAACCTAAAAATTGCGCATAGGTTAAATCCTGGCTACCACCAATAATGATTGGTATAATATTGCTTTTAATTAAATTGTCAACGGTAGATTTTAGAGCATAGTAAGTGTCTTCTACATCATGACCTGGAGCAATGTTCCCTAAATCAACTAACCGTGGTTTGTAGCTGCCCGGAAATAATTTATATAAGTATTCGCGCACAGCGTTTGGCGCCATTGCACTTCCTTTGTTAGCGGCAGAGCGTCTGTCTTCGCAAACTCCTACAATAGCAATATCTATGTTTTCTAAATCAGGAAAATTTTGTTGGTCGGTATAAGCCGTAACTCTATAACCTAATTGATTTTCTGTAAACAAAGATTGCTCGTGTTCTATAGGCTTGAAAAAATGTTGGATGTCGCTCATCGTTAATTAAAAATTATGTCTATTAAATGTATTTAATATCAAGGCATTTGCGCAAAACTAAAATCAAACTTATTAACGGTTAAGCGTTTAAAAGCAATTTGTCACATCAAGCGTAGGTGAGATGTTTGTAAAAAATAGTGTTATAGACTACACTCGAACTTACCAAAATAGATTATTGGTAATAGTGCGGTAGGTTTTGGCGAAACGGAGCGAACTACTATTTTTTCAGGAGGTATTGCGAAGGTTTTGTGTGATGAAAAATAGGAGTTGGCGTTTCGTCTTGACTTTTTTGATACTTTTTTCGTCAAGGAAAAAAGTATACGCTTTATTTGTATTTTTACACTCTCAATTTTTTAGATATCATGTTCAAATTTATAGGTGCAGTAGTTGGCTATGTTTTTTTAGGGCGTAGTTTTTTTGGAGGTTTTATTGGCTTTTTAGTAGGGTCGTTCATCGATAATATGTCGAGTACGAAAGCAGGACAAGGTTCAACTGATGATGTGTTTTCATATTATAAACAACACGCCTCGCAAAGTAATAATGATTTTCCGACAATGTTAATGGCCTTATCAGCAGCCGTAATGAAAGCTGATGGTAATGTATTAAAAGTAGAGTTAGATTATATTAAAACATTTTTTCGGAATCAGTTTGGCGATAAATTTCAAGTAACCCATTTGCAGGAACTAAAACACTTTGTGGAAGGTGGCGAAATTCCCTTGCAGCAAATTTGTAATGATATTAAACTACGTACTCAATTGGAGGTGCGTATACAGTTGTTGTATTATTTATTTGGAATAGCTAAAGCTGATGGTAATGTGGCTGATAGCGAAATACAAATAATACAGCGTATAGCAGGTTTATTAGGTGTGCCACAAGCTGATTTTGAGAGTGTGAAAAACATGTTTTATAAAGATGGGAAT
>JAYSTR010000096.1:0-4429 GCA_043719555.1 Bacteroidota bacterium
CATGGGCGAGGCCGCCGAGCACATCGCGGCGAAGTGCGGAGTTTCGCGCGCCGAGCAAGACCGCTATGGCGCAAAAAACGAAAGTACAAAACGCTTGGCGTAATTTAAATGATTACGAATCTACTTTAAAAGATAAGCCAGATGTATCGTATTTAATGAAAGCTAAAGAAAATATTGATTTAGCAATCGCCAATGAAGATACAAAAAACCAAGGTAAAACTTACGCTTATCAATGCCGTATTATGTATAATTTATACAAATACAACTGGAATAACGAGAACAAAAAATTAGAAGCGACTATTCCAGATAAAAATGCTCGTTCGGAGGCTTCTTATGGTTTAACGCCTTTAGCAGAATTTGAAGCAGCTAATGATGCCTTCGAAAAAATCAATAATATTGATCCAAAATATATGGAGAATATTATAAATATAGCGAAAGGTGGTTCTATGCCAAGCGAAGATGATTTAAAACTAAGTCAGGTAGCTGCCAATTTAAAGTTAGAGTGTTCTAACATAGCTGTTGGTAAATACAAAGCTAAAAAGTATGATGAATCAGCTAAATACTTTAATAAATCGGCTGTTTTAAATACAATGATGTCAGGTAAAAAAGACACTTCAGGTTTTTATAATGCTTGTATTTCGGCTCAAAAATCAAAAGATCCTAAATTAATGGTTGAGTACAATAAAAAAATGATTGACCAAAAAATTTCGAGCCCTTATAATTTCCAAACGATTTATGATGCGAAATTGCAATTAAACGATACAGCAGGAGCTTTAGAATATTTAAAACAAGGTCGTAAAACGTTTCCGAATGATGTTTATTTAATGAACAGAGAAACAGAAACCTTTTTACAAAAAGGAAAACAAGAAGAGGCGTTAGCAAATTTAAATGCAGCAATTGCTAAGGAACCAAATAATCCTCAATTACAATTAGTAATTGGAAACGTTTATGATAACTTGGCAAACCCACGTGGTAAAAGCGGAAAAGACACAACAAAACCTGCAGATTATGAAAATTTGGTTATGAAAGCGTCAGAGCATTATCAAAAAGCAGTTGATTTAAAACCAAGTAATACTGATAGTTACTTTAACGCGTTATATAATTTAGGTGCTTTATACAATAACTACGGTGGTACTTTGTTTGCTAGATCAATGGAAAAAACAACGTTAACTGATTTAGCAAAAAAGCAAAAAGAATACGAAGCTAAAAGCCAAGAATATTATAAAAAAGCAATTCCATTTTTAGAACAAGCTTTATCTATTAAAGCTGATGATAAATCAACGATGTCAGCTTTACGTAAGTTATATTACTTAACTGGTAATGAGGCTAAAGGAAAAGAAATGGCTGATAAATTGAAAGCGCCAAAAGGGTAATTAAGTTTCTTATTAAACAAAAAATGCATTGAAGTATTTCAATGCATTTTTTTATTAAAAGAGTTTTTTGACAATAAATTATTTCAAAATATGAATGACATTAAACTTAAATTAATTGATGCGGAAGAAAAAGCAGCGTATTTATTTAAAGCTATTGAAGAAAGAAAATTAATAACTGTAGGAAAAACCGAAAATGAATTAAATAAAGAGGTATTTAATTTAGCGTATGAACTTTTTGGAATAAAAAAATATTGGCACAAGCGTATTGTAAGAGCTGGTAAGAATACATTATTGCCATATAAAGAAAACCCACCTAATTTAATATTACGTGAGAATGATATTATTTTTTTTGATTTTGGTCCTGTTTTTGAAAATTGGGAAGCTGATTACGGCCGCACATTTGTGTTAGGAAACGATCCAAATATGCTGAAAATTAAAAGTGATATTGAGTATGCTTGGAAAGAAGGCAAACAGTTTTATGATAAACATAAAATGGAATTAACTGGAGCTGATTTTTATAACTTTACTAAAACAATGGCTAATAGATTTGGATGGGAGTATGGTAATATTCATTGTGGACACCTTGTTGGTAATTTTCCACACGAACAAATACTAGGCGAAGACGAGGTTAATTACATACATCCAGATAACCATACATTAATGTCGGCATTGGATTGTTTAGGAAATGAAAGATTTTGGATTTATGAAATTCATTTTATTAATAGAGAGCTAGAAATAGGAGGTTTTTTTGAGCAATTAGTTTCTTAATTTATTGTCTGTAAATTATTGTTTTCAATCTACTACTGCTAATCGTAAAACAACCAATTAATTCCAAATTTAACGGCCCTATCATTTTGATAGTAGCCTGGTGTTAATTGATAATTACTTCCAGTTAAGCCTTGATTTAAATGATCGAGTTTAACAAAGAAACGAACGGGACGAATACGAGCATTTAAAAAGAAATCGACAAAAGGATAATTGCCAACTGTTTTTTTAGTTTGTACTACATAATTATTAGTTGCTACATTATAAGCATTACCATAAAACTCACTATAATATTGCACATTAAATCCTATTTGAAGCTGTAAGGCTTTTTTAAATAAATTTCCCTGATAATATAACGCCGAGTTTACTATTTGGTTAGGAACTGCTACAATAGTTGTGTATGAACTTGATTGGTAATTATAGCCAACATTAATCCCTAAGTGTTTAAATAATAAAATATCTTTTTTTATAAATGCTGCTAAATTTTGAACGGTAATACTTGTTTGTTGTGCATTAGCTTGCTCATCAAAATATAAATAATTGTTAATGTTTTGAATTAATACACCGGCATGTAATCTATGATCTTCGGTTGATACACTTACTAAGGCCTGTGTTTTTTTGGTTGGTAAAAAATGATTTATCCAGCTGTAATGATTACTATTCCACGTATTGTAAATGAAATCGGGATGACGATTTTCGAAACTAACATTGGCATTAAATAGTAAATTCGATTTAATAAAACGTTTTGCAATAGACGATGAATACTGGTTTTTAAATTCAACTAACATATCATTTTGGTTTGCACCACTAAATATATAGTTAGCTTTTAATACACCTGAGTAATGTTTTAACGTGGTTTGTAATACTGCATTAACGCTATTATTAAAAAATCCTGAATCGTAATATTGGTGTACATTATTACTTTCGTTACTAGCACCTAATTGTAATGAAGTATGTAAAGAATTAAATTGCAAACGATAATTCATAGCATTGGAAATACTGCTCCAGTGTGTAGAATCCTTTGTTGTGGTTGTATCAAAATAAGTAATCAAATAATGATTTTCGTAGGCAGAATTAACATCCGTAAATTTGGTGTAATTTCCTTTATAATTAAATTGATATGACAGATAATGAGAGATAAATGCATTTGAATCGGCGGATTTATTAAGTTTAAACCACGGATTAAAATCTATGGATGTATTACGTAATTCGCGTTTAGCATTTTTATAATTAATAGGGACCAATAATTTATTGATTAACACATTTTCAAGGATAGCTGTATCTCTACTAACACCACCATTTTCGGAATGTTTGAGTTTATTAAATATAAAATTGGCATAATACCCAAATCGTTGCTTTTTGTTAGTGTAGTTTGACGACGTGTAAAAATTATTGGTAAAAGTTTGTTGTCTGTTATAAAAACCAATACCGCTATAGCGATTAAAGGCTAAGGTGATGTTTAGTTTATTTTTAAACGTATTGGTAAACAAAAACTTAAAACATTGTTCTTGTTTACTTCCAGCAATACCAGTTAAGCTGGCATACGGACCTTTTGTTTGGTAATAGTTTACATTTTTATCTGTAAATAAATCATTTTGGTAGGGTAGAGAATATAGCTTAAAACCAAGAGGAGATGTACTATAATTTAAATACAAATTAACAGAAGGCAAACCATAATTACCATTAGTATTACGTGGGAAATAATTTTGATAATGGGCAATAGCTGTATCGGCACGTTGATATGTAAAGGGTTTTAAATCTTTTTTATCTTCGGCTGATACTGTATTTACATAACTACTATCGGTAACGTATTTTACTTGCGCCATTAAATTAAAATTTAGGCAACAAAAAATAACAAATAAGTAAATAGGTATTTTAAGCTTGTACAATAACATTTAGGCTATAAAAATACAAACTAAAATTTATCAAAGAAATGTTCTTCAACATCAAATGTTGATTTTACACCTACCATGTTAAAATCGGATTCTAGCCATTTTGATGCTGTTTGACGACCACGCTCTTTTAATGAAGTAAGAAACTCCCATGAAGTGTTCATTTTACTGCTGTAGCTTAATTGACTTAAGGCATCGTAACCAGAAATGGTGTGAACAAAAATTTCGCGATTCATTTTTTCATCCACTTTTAAAATTCCGTTACGTAATAATTCATTGCGGTAATGGATTAATTTCATTTCGTTAATTAAACTACTATTAAAAGAGATTTCATTAACTCTATCTGCTATATCGCGCGCAGTAGTTGGTACAGAGTTAATGTTAACCGAGTTTATTTTA
>JAYSTR010000097.1:0-11353 GCA_043719555.1 Bacteroidota bacterium
CGTTAACGTAGCAGTTTTAATTAACTCAGCAATATGATTTTCCCATTTAGCTTTTACTATATTGAAATCAACCGCTATTCCTTCTTTTATTAATAGTTCATCCACTTCGTTCATTTCAAATAACTCACCAGTGTATTGCCATAATTTATTTAAACCGTCTTGCGCTCGGTTGTGACTTTCTTCTGTTCCTTCACCAAAACGATTTAACCAACTAGTAGTATGACGTAAATGATAAGTTACTTCTTTAATCGATTTTTGTGCGATACCTGCTAATGTTTCATCTTTGCTCTTTGCTAACTCTTGATAAAAATATAAATCAAAGCAATCAATCATTACTTGACGTACGATTGTTTTAGCATAATCGCCATTGGGCAACTCTGTTATTTGAGCATTAAAATAGTGTCTGTCATTTCTAAAATACGCTAAATCATCTTCTGTTCTATCTTTGTTTTCAACTTGTGCAGCGTACTCTAATAAAGATTTTGCAGTTCCTGTAATATCTAACGCAATGTTAGTCAGCGCTAAATCTTCTTCTAAAAAAGGTCCGTGCCCAGTCCATTCACTTAAGCGTTGACCTAAAATTAAATTTGTATCGCCTAAACGAAGAGTATATTTAAAAAGTGCTTCTTGTATATTCATTGAAAAATTGAAAATTTAGAAAGATTAAAATTACATATGCCCGATAGCATCAGGTATTTGGTAAAACGTTGGATGACGATATACCTTGTCATTTGCTGGCTCAAAAAATGAGCCAATATCCTCTGGGCTACTAGCGGTTATTGCATTTGATGGAACAACCCATAACGCTACACCTTCACTACGACGAGTGTATAAATCTCTTGCATTTTGTAAAGCCATTTCTTTATCAAAAGCGTGTAAGCTACCGCAATGAACAAATGGTTGACCTGATTTTTTTTGTACAAATACTTCCCAAACTGGGCCTTGATTATCTGACATTTTAATTTAGTATTTAGAAATTAATATTTTAGTTTTTTAATTAAGCCGCTTCGTAAACTTCATTTTTCTTTTTAGCATAGGCTTGCGCTGCTTCTCTAACCCAAGCACCATCATTATGAGCTTTATTACGAGCCGCCAAACGTTCTTTGTTACAAGGACCATTTCCGCTAATGATATTTTTAAACTCAACCCAATTTGGCTCAGTATAATCATATCCTTTTTTTGCTTCGTTCCAAGTTAAATTAGCATCAGGCACTGTTAATCCTAAATATTCCACTTGAGGTACTGTTTGGTTAACAAATTTTTGACGCAATTGATCATTTGTTTCACGCTTAATACGCCATTTCATAGCATTTTCGCTATTTGGTGACTCTGCATCTGGCGGGCCAAACATCATCATTGTTGGATACCACCATCGGTTTAAAGCATCTTGTGCCATTTCCTTTTGCTCTGGTTTTCCAAAAGATAAACGCGTCATTACCTCAAAACCCTGACGTTGATGAAAGCTCTCTTCCTTACAGATACGAACCATTGCTCTGCTATAAGGCCCGTAAGACGAACGCTGTAACATTACCTGATTCATAATAGCTGCACCATCCACTAACCAGCCCACAGCACCAATATCAGCCCAAGTTAAGGTTGGATAATTAAAAATAGATGAATATTTTGCTTTGCCTGTATGTAAATTATCTAATAACTCATCACGGCTAATACCAAGGGTTTCTGCAGCTGTATATAAATATAACCCGTGTCCACCTTCATCCTGTACTTTTGCAAGTAAAACTACCTTTGAACGTAAGCTAGGCGCGCGTGTAATCCAGTTACCTTCAGGCAACATTCCTATAATTTCAGAATGTGCGTGTTGTGATATCTGACGAATTAAGTGCTTACGGTAATTATCCGGCATCCAATCCTTAGGTTCTATCATATCGTTTTTGGCTAATTTGCCTTCAAACACATTTTCAAAATTTATTGCTTCCATAGTATTAATTTGGATAATGAATAACGCAAATATATCGATTTCGTAGTGGTTTTCAAATGAATTTGTCGTCAAAATAGGGTTCTAATAACAATAAAAATCAGTTTTGTTTCATAATTCCATTAATATCCTATTTTTGCATACTAAAAATAAAATAATGGCAAGATTTCATTCCTTAAAAATTAAAGATATTCGCAGAGAAACTGCTGATTCAGTTTCAGTTGCATTTGATGTTCCACCACAAATTTCTCACGAATTCCAATACAAACAAGGACAATACATTACTGTTAAATTAACGGTTAATGGCGAAGAAATTCGTCGTTCTTATAGCATTTGTACAAGCCCTTACAGCGAAAAAGAATTACGAGTAGCGGTTAAAGAAGTGAAAGATGGTAGAGCATCAACATTAATGAATCGTAACTGGAAAGTAGGCGATGTAATTGAAGTAATGACTCCAATGGGTAATTTTAGTTCTGTATTATCGGGTAATAACAAAAAGCACTATGTATTATTTGCAGGTGGTAGTGGAATTACTCCTATGATGAGCATTTTAAAAAGTGTGTTGTATATTGAAAAACAAAGTACGATTACTTTAGTGTACGCAAACAGAGATGAAGCTTCAGTAATTTTTAAAGCAGATTTAGAGAAAATTGCAACAGAAAATAGTGAGCGCTTAACTGTATTTAATATTTATGATGCGCCTACAACAGCTGTATCTGATTTACAAAAAGGATTATTAACGGTTGATAGAGTGAAAGAAATTTCAGCTAAATTAAATTTAACATCAGGCGACGAATACTTTATTTGTGGGCCTGGACCAATGATGGAAAATATTAAACAAGCATTGGAAAATTTAAATGTTGCTAAAGAAAAAGTACATATTGAATATTTTAGTGCCGTTGCTGATGCTGTTGCAAAAGCAGAAGGTGTTGTAACTGGTAAAGCCGTTAATAGCGAAATTACAGTAATACAATATGGTTTTGAAACCACTATGAAATTAAACACTGAAGGATTAAGCATTTTGGATGCTGCTATAGAAGCAGGTGTTGATGCGCCTTTTAGCTGTAAAGGAGCTGTTTGTTGTACTTGCCGTGCCAAAGTAATGGAAGGTAAGGTGAAAATGGACGCAAACTTTGCATTAACCGATGCTGAAGTTGAGGAAGGATTTATTTTAACGTGTCAGGCACATCCTTTAACTGAAAAAGTAATTATCGATTTTGATGCTTTGTAAGTAATTATTAAAACTAATTTAAAAAAGCTGTATCATGATACAGCTTTTTTTATTAAAATAAATCAGTATTATCTATACGTTTTTAAATTATATACAGCAACGTTACCTACTCTATCATTTACTTGTAGTTCAATATTTAAATTGCCAGTAGGTGTATGCTCATCAAAATAGCAAGTAATTAAATTATTTTTAGCGTCGTATTCGGCAATCGTCCACACATTATTTATTAATAAATTGTAATTACCAATCCCACTCAATACATCAGTCACTTTAAAATTAATTGATTTTAACCCTGTAATTGAATTCAATTTTTTAGCGGGAATCGTACACGAAATCTTTGGAGCTAAGGTATCATACATTAAACTTAAATTACCAAAGTATTTACTCTCTGCCTTAAACCAACCGTTTTCGTAGGTTCCGTTGATGTAATTATCGTTAATTGCAAATACTAATTTTGTTTCTTTATTTTTAATAAGAGATGTAGGTTTTATTTTTATAGTATAAGCTCTGATTAATTCGGCATTACCTTTTTGTAAAAATCCAACAGAAGTTTTTAATGGTTTAAATTCAATATTAGTAGAACTTACAAGCGCATAGGCGGGAATAAAAACTTCAAAATTTTCTTTTTTAAACTCGAAATCTTTATTGCATAAGGCATTAAACGCTGTTTGTGTTTTAGGAGTATTTGTTGGCTTTTCGTTTTTAATTTTTAACTGATAAGCATTTGTATTACCAGCCTCATCTATAACTTTAAGAGTAACAGTGTGCCACAGCATATCGTTTAAAAGTATACGTCCACCATTTTGTAAAGTTCTATATAAATCAATATTATAACAAGTTGGTGTAAAACATTTCTGTATTTTTTGGCCACTAGCTTTTTCCGAAAAATAATTAATGTATCGTCCATTATCAAAACTGATATGATTTAATTGATGATGATAGATGAGTTGATTATCTAAAAATAATTTTGCCTCGTAGATGTTGTTTTTATTTTGAGAAGCGCTCCCCTGATCAAAGCCTGCAAAGCCAAATCCAATCACATTTTTATTCACAATAACTTTTTGAGAGTACGATTTACTTTTTAAGTTTATCACATTTTGCAAAATAGCATTGGTTGTATCTTGTAAATTATAAATTGCAAAATGTGTTACTTGCGGTTTTACATCATCCTTTACTTTATAAATTAATAACGGATTAATAGGAATTTCTGATTGCTCTTCGCGAATTTCAAAATGCAAATGCGGCCCTGATGAACCTCCCGAATTACCAGTATAACCAATTACTTCACCTTGCTTTACCAATAATTCGGTTGATGCTAGAATAACTTCAATTTCATTTTTTTTCAAGTTATACTGTCGTTGTTTTATAAACGTCTCTATCTTATCCGCATATTTTTTTTGATGCGCATACACACTCACATAGCCATTTGGATGAGTTATGTATAATACTTTTCCGTAACCAACACTGCTAATTTTTATTCTGCTCACATAACCATCGGCTACACTTTTTATAGGTAAATTTTTTATAGGGTCTGTACTAAAATCTAATCCAGCATGAAAATGATTTGGGCGTAACTCTCCGTAATTACCAGTAATGATGGGCTCTCTATCAATTGGGTAAATAAATTTAAAATCGTTGTATTGCGCAAATAGTTTACTGAAAAATAAAAAAACAACTATTGATAAAACTATTTTGTGATGCATATTACGGTAGTGTTAAAACATAAAACTTAATTAACAATGACTTGTTGATGTAAAGTTAGTGGTGATGTAAAAACCAGTGCGTCAATAATATAATTTTAACGAACATCAAAATGTTTATTTTATTGTATGAATACAGAAGCCATTAAAACCGAATTACAGCAAGTATTAGATAGCGATTTAGCGCTGCGTAAAGAGTATAACGAAATTAAACGTTCGTTGAGCGACTACAGAAATCAGTTAATACAACGTGATGAAGATTGCAAACGCTTACAAGTGTCAATTGATGTATTGAACACGAAGTTGGTTGTAATGGAACGTGATAATACAAATTACAAAGGCGAAGTTGCTTCGTTTAAAGAATTACGTAATACTATCCGTGAGCAATTACAAGAAAAACAAGATGAGATAACTGGCTTATTATCTACAATCGAAGGATTAAATACTCAATTAGCATCAATATCATCTGAATACGAACAAAAAATTTCTGCTGTTCAAGCTTCGTCTCAAACTGAGATTGCAAATATTTCATCATCGTATGAAAATCAAATTAATGAATTAAGAACAAATACAACCTATCAGCAAAGTGGTATTCGTACTGAGTTAGAAGCAAAAATTGCTGAATTAACTTTAACGCATAATACAACATTACAAGAATCAACTTCAAGTTACGAAGCGAAAATTGCTACGTTAAAAGCCGAGCATTCTTCTCAATTAGAAACTATCAATTCTCAGATTGATCAAAAAATTGCTTCTATTAACGAAACAAACGTTGATGTACTTGGGAATTTAAAATCAGAATACGAAATAAAAATTAACGACTTATCGTTTGAGTGGGCTAATGAGAAAAAAGAATTAACGCAATCTTACGAATCAAAAATTGAAACGTTAACAGCTCAATTCTCTGAAGAGAAATCAACAATTATTTCTTCTTTCGAAAGTAAAATTTCAAATTTAAACTCAGAAATAGAATCGTTACAATCAGGTTTTTCTTCTGAAAAATCAGGTCTTACCTCAACTTTCGAAAATCAAATTGCAACCTTAACTGAGCAATTAGAAGCTAAACAAACTGAATTTGATCTTCAATTAAATACAACTATTGAAAATTTAAATCAATCGTTTACTCAAAAAGAAACTGAGATTCGTAATGAATATGAATTAAAATTATTAAGTACTGCTAATCAAACTTCAGAGCAAAATTCTCAATTAACCGAAAGCATTAATACGGTTATGATGGAGAACGAACACTTTAAAGAAAAAATTAGAGAAATGGTGTATCATATTGATGCGCAAAATTCTCAAATTGAATCATTAAGTAATGATATCGTTTCTAAATCATCAGAATTATCACTACAACTTGAAACGAATGGTTTATTAACTAATGAATTTCAATCGTACAAACAAGATGCATCTGCGTCAGCTGAAACAGAAATAACTAATTTAAATGTTCGGTTAAGCGAATTAGATGAAACCATTTCTTTAAAAGATGCTAGTATTAGTGAATTATCAGTTATTATCGAAAATAACAATACTGAAATAGCACGTTTAAATACGATTCAAACATCTTTACAAAACGAAATCACAGCTTTAACTACGGCGTTAAATGATGAGAAAGAAAATTCTGAATCAATTAAAAACGAATTAGAATTAAATTACTCTCAGGAATTAAAAACAAAAGAAGTTGAGTTTAATAAGTTAATTGCTGAAAACACTTCGTTAATTTCTGAAATTGATACAACATCTGATCAATTAGATGTTGTAACCGCAGAATTAGATTTAGTAAAAACAGAATTAGCTGAAATTAAATCGGTATCAGAAGGTAGAGCAACTGATTTAAAAGAAACGTTGCAAAACAAAAATTATGAGCTTACAAATTTGTCGGCAAATAATATGGCTTTACAAACTGAGTTAGATATTTTAAAAGCTGAGTTAGAAAACACCAAAACAGAATTACGTTTAACTCAAACTTCATCTGAAAGTTTAGGTGATATACAAGGCGAATTAAATCGTGCTTTAAATATTAATAAGGAGTTAGAATTTCAAGCTGCTAGTTTTGCCTCTCAGGTAGAAAATTTAAATTCTATTATTTCTGAGAAAGATACTGAGATTACAAATTTAAAATCGGTAACTAAAGTAGATGAGCAAGAAGCCTTTATTGATCGTTTATTTAAACAAATAGACGTATTAAGCGATGAGCGTTTAAGCTTATTAAGCGAAAAAGAGCAAATGGCTACTCAGTTATTAAAAATGAATGACACGATCTCTACAATATCGCAACAAGTTGATTCTCACGAAATTGACGTTACTGTATTGGATAATCATAGAAAAAATGTTATTTTAGCAAAAAGTTCAAGTAATGAAGTTAGCGCAGATGTTAACCCCATGAAAAAACAAATAAGTGAGTTGGTGCGTGAAATTGATAAATGTATTGCTCTGTTGAGTGCTTAAATTGAAGAAAGCTTAGTTTAAATGAGCGAGGTAAGTGTAAAAGTAGAAATTGCTGGAAGGATTTATCCCTTAAAGGTTAAAAGTGAAGACGAGGCCGATGTTAAACAAGCAGTTGAACTGATAAATCAAAAAATTGATGAGTTTGAAAGAAACTTTTCAATTAAAGATAAAAAAGATATTTTGGTAATGGTGACGTTGCAATTAGTAAGCGAATTACAAAAGCAAAAAAATCAAGCCGAAAATGAGTTAAGCACTCTAAAAAGCGTGTTAAAGGATGTAGAGCAAATGTTAACCATACATAAGCAAAACTTAACAACAACAGACTAAATATATTACTGCTTAATTGCAGATTACAATACAACGCACAAATGGTTGAAGAAATTCAAAACTATTTGTGCGTTTTTTAGTTTATAACTGGATAGTTGCCCCAATTATAACCTAACTTATATAAACAATGTGCAACACAAAATAAATTATGTTAACAACCATATTAATATCTATTGCCTTAATTACGGGTGTAGTGGCAGGTTTTATAATAGCAAACTCAAAGCTTAATAAAACCAGTGTAGCCGAAAAAGAAAACTTAATTAAAGAAGCCCAAGTAAAGAACGAAGCTTTAAAACAAGAGAAAATTTTACAGGCTAAAGAAAAGTTTTTACAATTAAAAGCCGAACACGATAAATCAGTTAATGAGCGAAACCAACAAATTATTGTGCTCGAAAATAAAGCCAAACAAAAAGAAAGCGAACTAAGCAAAAAAGTTGAAGAGGCAGTTAAAAAAGAAAAAGAATTAGACCACCAAAAAAATCAACTAACCTCTCAAATTGAGTTGTACAATAAAAAAAGTGATGAGATTGAAAAAGCGCATCGTAAACAAGTTGAGCAGCTCGAAAAATTATCGGGCTTAAGCGCTGATGAAGCTAAAGGTCAGTTAATAGAAAGCATTAAAGCAGAGGCTAAAACGGATGCGATGGCTTTTGTGAAAGAAACGATGGATGAGGCAAAAATTAATGCCAATAAAGAAGCTAAAAAAATCATTATCCAATCTATACAACGTTTAGCAACTGAAACTGCTATTGAAAATTCAGTAACTGTTTTCCATATTGAAAATGATGAAATGAAGGGACGTATTATTGGTCGTGAAGGTCGTAATATTCGTGCTTTAGAAGCTGCAACAGGTGTTGAAGTTATAGTGGATGATACACCAGATGCAATTACCTTATCTTGTTTTGATTCTATACGTCGTGAAATTTGTCGTTTATCCTTACATCAATTAGTAACAGATGGTCGTATTCACCCAGCTCGTATTGAAGAGGTTGTTGAAAAAACCAAAAAAATGATTGATGATGAGATCATTGAAACTGGTAAACGTACTTGTATTGATTTAGGCATACACGGCTTACATCCTGAGTTAATTCGTATGGTAGGGCGTATGAAATACCGTTCGTCCTACGGACAAAATTTATTACAACATAGCCGCGAGGTAGCAAACCTTTGTGCTATTATGGCAAGCGAAATGGGTTTAAATCCTAAGGTTGCTAAGCGTGCTGGTTTATTACACGATATTGGTAAAGTACCTGATGAAGAACCTGAATTACCACACGCTATTTTAGGTATGAAGTTGGCAGAGAAGTATAAAGAAAAACCTGAAGTATGTAATGCTATTGGTGCTCATCACGATGAGATTGAAATGGAAACTTTATATGCGCCAATTATTCAGGTGTGTGATGCAATTAGTGGTGCTCGCCCAGGCGCTCGCCGTGAGGTTGCAGAGCAATATATGAAACGTTTAAAAGACTTAGAAGCATTAGCATTAGGTTATGCTGGTGTAGAAAAAACATATGCCATACAAGCAGGACGCGAAGTACGTGTATTAGTATCGGCAGATAAAGTAGATGATAAACAATCGGAACAATTAGCCTTTGATATCTCTCAAAAAATACAAACAGAAATGACGTATCCGGGACAAGTAAAAGTAACGGTGATACGAGAAGTAAGAGCAACAGCTTACGCGAAGTAAAAACTTAAAAGGCGATATGAAAGTATCGCCTTTTTTTATGCAAATGTTGATTTTAAAAGTAACATTTTAAATACTTTTGTTTGAAATAACACCAACAAAGGCGAAAATTAATAAACACTGATGAAGAGAATAGTAATAACTGAGGGATTTTATATATTAATTTGTAATTCATATCAGGCAATACTGTTATTTCTATTAATTCCATATTTATTTTTTTCTTTTTCTGTAGAATTGGATTTAAATTATTTCGTTTCAGGTTTTATTGCAGCTTTAGCTTTAATAATGTTAGTCTTTTTTTTAACAGAGAGTAAAATTATTAATGAAAAAGAAATTAGTCGTACTTATTTTTTTGGCCTATTTAAAAGAAAATTTTCACTAAATAATATTAAAGTTGTAAATATTTCATATCCAATAATAGCGTCTACAGGATATAATTATGTTATCTCATTTAATAAAAACGAAAAAATTAGTTTTGGTTTTTTAAGCATCGAAAAAATAAAACTATTTATTGATGCACTTAAAGAATTTGAAATAACGATGAATGTAAATGAGGGAATTTATAAAGAAATAGAAGATTGGAATTACAAACAAAAAAGAAAAATATAGTTTAAAAGTGAAAATATTCGTGCGACTTACTAATAAAAAATAGTTGCAATGCACATTTATAATTATGCCAACGTTGGTATTATCACCAACGTTTTAAAATTTTCGCTTTAATCTTATTAGTGTAATACCTACAAGAGTGAAATAAAGGCATACTATCTAACAAGTATTTATGTATTTGAAACAATTTTGTATCTTCATAAAAAGTCTGCAACAATGAAATCTTCAAACCTTCAACTTCGCAAAATGAGTCTTATTGAATACTTATTGGGTATTCAAGATGAAAAAATATTTACAAAAGTAGAAGCAACAATTCATAAAAGTTTTAAATCAGTTAAACCAAATGATATTGTTTTCACAAAAGAAGATATTATTGAAAGAGCTGAGTTTTCAAATAAACAAATTAAAAAGGGACATATCTTAAGTCAAAAGGAATTGGAAATACAATCCAAAAACTGGTAGGCTATGCAGCAAATTATCTGGACAAACTTTGCAATTTCAGAGCTTAAAAGTATTTACATCTATTATCGTATGGTAGCAAATGAGGCCATTGCGGATAAAATAAGAAAATCTATTTTTAATTCTACCAAGCCTTTATTAAAACATCCTTTTATTGGAGTTATTGAAGAAAACTTAATCGAACTCAAACAAGAGCATCGATATTTAATTAGTGGCAATTACAAAATAATTGACCGTGTAGTTAATACTGAAATTTATATCACTGATGTTTTTGATTGTCGTCAAAATCCGCAGAAAATGAAAATTAACAAATAACTGCAAGCGGATGTATGCAATTAAAACCCAAACTAAATAAAAACAAAAAAATCCCGATTACTCGGGATTTTTTGTTTTAAAAACTTTAATCTTAACTCACTATTATTTTGTCACATCGAGCGAACACGATAGTTATCTGGACCAGATGCAACAATAAGTTCTCAACTACGCTCAAACTGACATACAACATACATAAATTACATTTTGTATAAACGTAACTTTCAAGTAAATACTAAAACTTAGTTATGAGTCCGAAGCCTAAGTTAACACCTTGCGCTTTAATTGAACGCCCAAACTGATACTTACTGTTTAAATCAGGCTCTTTATCATTTGAATAAATAAACTTCGCGTAATTATACCTCATATAACCTATATTAAAACACATACCAAAATGTTTCGTGAAATAAATTCTTGGCGTTAAAGTGAGACCAAAAGCCAATCCTTCAGATTTAGTTTTGTTATGTAATGAATCATTTAATGCTATATTAATTTTTGAATAACCTAAATTTACACAAAGTGGGATGTCAAAAGTTGCATTGTTATATAAATGAATATTAAATATAATCCCAAAATCGAATGAACTTGTACGTGGTTTAATTGATGGTTTGTAAGTGGTATCACGAGCATCAATAAATTCAGAA
>JAYSTR010000098.1:0-11297 GCA_043719555.1 Bacteroidota bacterium
AAAATAAATAGGTTTTCTTTTCCAATTGGTGCAACTGATGCGTCCGTTTTAGATGGGCAACAAACATAAAACAAGGGATTTGTTGGCCACATTGGTGTGTCATAAATTTCTTTCGAGTGTTGGTTAAAATCTGTATCGAAAAATAGATTATGGTGAATAAGCTTTTTTATTTTTTTATTAACGCCTAAATAAAATATTAAACTCGATGGAGCGAATGTTTTTTTATCCCAATATTTTGCATTGTAGTTTTTATACTGACTTTCTAATAATTTCTCTTCAACATGATTGTAATCCGCAGAAGCAATTACGTAATCTGTTGTAATTGATTTGTCATTCAATACTAAACTTGTTGCTTTAAAATTATGTACTTCAATTTTATTGACGGTAGTGTCTGTATGAAAATTTACACCTAATGAAAGTGCCAATTTTTCAAAAGCCTCAATGATTTTATGCATACCGCCCATAGGATAAAATGTACCTTGCACAAATGCTGAATAATTCATTAAGCTATATAAAGCAGGAATTTTATTGGGCATAGCACCTAAAAACAATACAGGGAACTCTAATAGTGCAATTAATCGTTCGTCTTTAAAATTTGAGCGCACATAACTACTCATTGATTTAAACATGGATGATTTTAAGGCACCGGTTATAACATTTACAGAGGCGTATTCAAACCAAGAAAACCCAGGTTTATAAACTAAATCACTCATGGCAATGTTGTATTTAAACTCACCTTCTTTTAAAAACAACTCAAGTTTTTTTGCACTACCAACTTCAATACCCTCAAAAACAGCATAAAGTTCCTCAATCGAATTTGGTATAACTAATGGATTATTATTATCGTAAAAAATTTGAAACCCTGGATCAAGTTTAATTAAATTATAATATTCGCTACTAGTTTTACCGAAATCATTAAAAAAACGTTCAAATACATCAGGCATCCAATACCAACTTGGCCCCATATCAAATGCAAAACCTTGTTCTTTTATTAGCCTTGCTCTTCCACCAATGCTTGTGTTTTTTTCATAAACAGAAACATCAAAACCTTTTTTTGCCGCATAGCACGCAGCAGATAAGCCAGAAAACCCACTACCAATTATTGAAACTTTAGACATTATTGTTATGTTTAACTATTTATCAAATATATTAAACAAAATTAATATTTCAAAAATTATTTTTCATCTAGTATTTTTAATAAATCAGTTGGATTTTTTAAAGTTATAATTTGTTTGTTTCTATTATATTGATCGATTATTTCTAGGTTTCCAGAAACTAAGAGTTTGATGTTTTTTGTTTTTAAAATTTTAAAAAGTGTTTTTTGTTCAAAAAAGTCAGCTCCCATATTAGAGTGAACAATTGTGAAAATATGTGTTGGTTGTGTTGAATTTACTGCAATTTCAATTTCATTTAATGGAAGATTTTGTCCTAAATAAATTGTCTGATATCCTTTTTGACGAATAATATAATTCGAAAACAATAATCCGATTTCATGCCATTCATTGGCAGGTAAAAACAATAAAAATCGATGACGTTTATTTATGGGTGATGGTAAACCATCAATAGCAGCCATAATTTTTTGTTTTATGATGTTTGAAGCAAAATGTTCCTGAACTGGAAGCGAACTATTAATACGCCACATCATCCCAATTTTATTTAAAAAAGGATAAAAGACAGATATCATAGCGTCATACATGCCAAAACGGGTAATTGCCGAAAAATAAGTTTTTTCAAAAGCCGTTTGATTAAAACTGAGCATTGATGTTATTAAATCATTTATAAATTCTACAGTTGTAGCATCTATAGATGTAGTGTTATTTTGTGTTATAAGTAATTTTATATCACTTTCCTTTAAATTTGCAATTTTTGATATTTTGTAACCTTTTGAAATTAATGAAGAAATATTTAATAATTTTTTTAATTGAGCATCATCATAATACCTAATGTTAGTTTCAGAACGATAAGGTTCAATTAAATTATAGCGTTTTTCCCAAATTCTAATTGTATGTGCTTTAATACCTGATAGTTTTTCTAAATCTGCAATTTGGTAATACTTCATTTGTTTAATTAATTTTAAACAAAGTTAAACAATTGTTTCGTTATTTAGTATGATTATTCTCATTAATTTACCAGTTATCGTAAAAAACTAACCAGTTATAAACTTAAACCTACCAGTTATAATAATGTTGTTTATGACTATAAATATTTATTTACCTTTAAGCTATGCTAAAAAAACACATATTTATTTTCATTTTACTAGGGACATATACTTTTGGCATGTGTCAATCAAAAACAAGTACAAAAACACCTACTATTACTACCACAAAAAAAAGTAACGATCCTGAGTTTTCTCCTGTTAGTTTTCGCTTAGGTACTAATTTAAGTGTAGTTCACTTAACTCGTAATATTAAAGAAAATAATAATGAATTGGGGTATTCAGGAGGAGCTATTTATAGTTTAAATAATTTTGTGAGAGTTTCGGCTTTATATACTCAATATAAAAAAATTGACATAGAGCCAACGTGGTACAATATCAAAGCAAAATCTATAGAAGCTAACCTCGAAATTTTAGCAAAATTCCCTAATAATAAAACATTTTTTTATCCCTTTGTTGGCTTAAGTTATAATACCTATAATGGTTTTTTTACAGGCGAAGAAGATTATTTAAATTTAAAAGAAACCTATAAAATTAACTCTATCATTAAATCGCAATATGTGGGGTTTAATATCGGTACAGGTCTTGAGCATAATTTTGGTATTTTAGGATTATTTGCTGATTACCGTATGCGTGTTGGACGCCAAGAAAAAGCCATTAATATTATGGACGTTTGCTTTACGGGAGGCTTAAAAATTAATATCCCAAAACATGTTTTTAAAAATCTATCTCATTTAAATGATAGGTATTATTGGTTTTAGTTTTCATTCTATTTCGATAAAAATTATGGTTTTATGAAAAAAGCTTTCTTCCTTTGTTTTTTATTTTTTATTACAATCAATGTTTTCTCTCAAACAGATAATAACTATTCTGTAGTTGGAAAATGGGGTAAAACGAAAACTAAAATGGTTGATGGTTTTAAGAGAGAAACGCATAAAGAAAATGAAATACTAGACATCAAATTTGATGGAACATATTTTGTGAAAAATAGTGTTTCAGAAATAAATGGTACTTGGGTTATAAATGGAAAAGTATTAACGTTTACGAATCTAAAAGCCACATATTCTGTTGAAATTATAAAATTATCGTCCTCTAAAATGACACTATTTTCAAAGGATGAGATAGCAAAATTTCATAATTTTTATATTAGAAAGAAATAAACAAACTATTTTCTAAAATCCTTTCTATTTCAGACGAATATATTTTGTAATTCCGTCCAAAAAATTATATTTGTAAGACTAAGTTTACAATATGCAACAAGGAGTATTATCTACCGCTAAGGGTTTAAGTTTTGAAGATTTTAAAAACATTGTTTTAAACGATTTTCGCATTATTTGCGAGAGCCGTCAAACAAGTTTATTGGGCCGTAAGGAAGTATTAACAGGCAAAGCCAAATTTGGTATTTTTGGAGATGGTAAGGAGCTAGCGCAAATTGCGATGTCTAAAGTTTTCCAAAATGGTGATTTTAGAAGTGGTTACTACCGTGATCAAACCTTTATGATGGCTATTGACCAATTATCGTTGCAACAGTATTTTGCAGGATTATACGGCCATACTGATATCGATAAAGAACCAATGAGTGGCGGCCGCCAGATGGGTGGACATTTTGGAACACAAAGCTTAAATGCAGATGGTTCGTTTAAAGATATTGTTAATCAAAAAAATTCATCTGCCGATATTTCTCCCACTGCAGGGCAAATGCCACGTTTATTGGGCTTAGCGTATGCATCGCATTTTTATAAAATTAATACGGAGTTACAACAAGGTAAATTTTTAAACTATAGTAACAAAGGAAATGAAGTTGCATTTGGTACAATTGGTGATGCCTCTACATCAGAAGGATTATTTTGGGAAGCGATTAACGCAGCTGGTGTATTGCAAGTGCCAATGTTAATGAGTGTTTGGGATGATGGACACGGTATTTCTGTTCCTAAAAAATACCAAACAACCAAAGAAAGTATTTCCGAAATTTTAAAAGGTTTTCAGCGTGATGAAAACGGAAAAGGTTTTGAGATTTTCAAAACTAAAGGTTGGGATTATGCACATTTATGCGAAACCTACGAAAAAGCAATTAAGGTTTGTAGAGAACAACACGTGCCAGTTTTAGTTCACGTTGAGGAAGTTACTCAGCCACAAGGCCACAGTACATCAGGCTCACACGAGCGTTACAAATCTAAAGAGCGTTTGCAATGGGAACTTGATTTTGATTGCGTAAAAAAAATGCGCGAATTTATTTTAGAAAATGCTTTAGCTGATGAAGCAGCCATTAATGCGATTGAAGAAACGGCCAAAACTAAAGTAAGAGAGGCTCAAAAAGCAGCTTGGGCAGATTATTTATTGCCTATAAAAACAGAAGTGAATGAAGTTTGTAGTTTATTAGATGATTTATCAAGTGCTGAACATAGTGTGGCTATTAACGCCATTAAAACAGAATTAAATAGTATTAAAGAACCTATTCGCAGAGAAATACACAATGCCGTTAAAAAAGTATTGCGTTTAACTAAAAACGAAAACTCTTCGACTCGCGCAAAATTAACCGATTGGTTACGTTTATCAAATATCGAAAATACAGATAGATACAGTTCTCACTTAATGTCTCAATCAAATTTTCAAGCAAGTAATGTGCATGAAGTAGCGGCAGTTTATAACGAAATAACGCCAGTTGATGGGCGAGAATTATTACGCGAAAACTTTGATTACATTTTAAATAATTACCCAGAGGTTTTAATCTTTGGAGAAGATTCAGGTAAAATTGGTGGAGTTAATCAAGGATTAGAAGGCTTACAAACTAAGTATGGTGAGCACCGTGTATTTGATACAGGTATTCGTGAAGCTACTATTATGGGTCAAGCAATTGGTTTATCCATGCGTGGTTTGCGTCCTATTGCCGAAATACAATACTTAGATTATTTATTGTATGCGTTACAAATTATGAGTGATGATTTGGCAACCGTACAATGGCGTACAAAAGGAATGCAAAAAGCACCAGTGATTATTCGTACACGTGGTCACCGTTTAGAAGGTGTTTGGCATAGTGGTTCTCCAATGGGAATGATTGTGCACGCTTGCCGTGGTATTAATGTGTGTGTGCCTCGTAATATGACACAGGCTGCAGGTTTTTATAATTTGTTATTACAAGCCGATGAACCATCGTTAGTGGTTGAACCATTAAACGGCTATCGCTTAAAAGAAAATTTACCATCAAACATTGGCGAATATAAAGTGCCCTTAGGTATTCCAGAAACATTAATCAATGGAACAGATGTTACGTTAGTAACTTATGGTTCATCTATTCGTATTGCACAAGATGCTATTAAGCAATTAAATGAGCAAGATATATCAGTTGAGTTAATTGATGTGCAAACTTTATTACCATTTGATGTGAATCAGTCTATTGTTGAATCGATAAAAAAAACAAACCGTGTGGTGTTTTTTGACGAAGATGTTCCAGGTGGAGCAACAGCTTATATGATGCAAAAAGTAGTTGAAGAGCAAGGTGGCTATCAGTACCTAGATTCTAAGCCAATCACGATTGCGTCTAAAGAACATCGTCCGGCTTATGGTTCGGATGGAGATTATTTTAGCAAGCCAAGTGCTGATGATGTATTTGATGTTATTTACAATTTGATGTTAGAAGTTAATCCAACTAAATTTGTTAAAATATATTAATTGTATGTAGTTTTATACTACAAACTTAATACTGGCATTTATCTTGACTTACACCAAACAAAATTTTTATATAATAATTAACTTATGAAATTAAAACTACCTTATATTTTTGCATTAGCATCATTACTTTGCGTAAACAGTTTATCGGCACAAGAAACAAAAAAAGATGAAAAGAAAATTCAGGAGGTTGTGAATTTAGATGCTGATCCACCACCAGTTGCTTCTTTACCAGATGGCTCTGTTGCTCCAGCAGATACGGGTGCTCCTAAACCATTAGCTCAAAGCGAAATTGTTAAACGCGCTGTAAATTATATTAAAATTGAAACACAAAAATATACCAAAAAAAATGGTGTAAATTCAGGTAGTAAAGTGGAGTGTTTAGTATCATTTAATTACAAGCCAAAAGAATTAAATCCACAGGCAGAAGTTGAAGGAACATTTTCGATGCATGTGAGTATTGAAGCTAAGGAAGGTAAATACCGTTACACTATTTCTAAAATGATGCACAATGCTAATAAAGCAGATAACAGTGGTGGCGATTTAAATAACGAAGTGCCAGCTTGTGGAAGTATGAAAGTATCGCCAGAGTTATGGAAAAAAATGCGCGGAGAATCATTAAAGCATGTAGCTGTTGTAGTAGCTGATATTAAAGAAGCTATGTTACGTTCAAGCAGAATGCCAGTTGAATCATCTGACGAATGGTAATATTTTTTTAATAAAAATTCAGGAAGCTATCTCACAAGGATGGCTTCTTTAGTTTTAACCATCTCGCTGTCACTCTCAACGAAGTCGAAAAGCAAGATGTAATGGTGTTCTCAATTTCGCTCTAAAAAACAGGTTGCCTTTTATCTAAAATTACTTTTTGTAATACATTAAAATAACTTATGAAATCACTGGTACTTTATCATCAAAAAGATATTAATCATAGTTTAAGAACGCGTCAAAACGAAATTAAAATTGGACAAGAAATTTTAACCTTAACCTCCGAAAAAAACTGGGAAGAGGAATTGTTAAAATCAGAATGTCAGTTTGTATTGTTGGGCATACCCGAAGATATTGGAGTGAAAGCAAATTATGGTCGTGGTGGTGCACACACGGCATGGAAACCAGCGTTGGATAGTTTTTTAAATCAGCAAAGTAACTCGTTTTTATCAGGGAAAAATATTTGTGTATTAGGCCATATTTATGTAGATGATTTAATGGAAAAGGCAGAACATTTAACTACCAAAACCAAAAAAGATATAGAAGTATTACGTGGACTGGTTTCTGATATTGATACACGTGTAGTGGATGTGATTACAAAAATTATTGCCGCCCATAAAATCCCTATTGTCGTTGGTGGTGGACACAATAACTCGTATCCAATTATTAAAGGGAGTTCATTAGCCTTATCAAAAAAACTGAATGTTATTAATTGCGATCCTCATACTGATTTTAGACCATTAGAAGGGAGACACAGTGGTAATGGATTTAGTTATGCTTATAAAGAAAATTATTTAAATAAATATTCGGTGGTTTGTATGCACGAGCAATATAACACCGGCGCTGTATTAAATGATTTCACAAACGATAATTCAAAATTATACTTTAGTACATATGAGGATGTGTTTGTAAGAGAATCTAAAACCTATACACTGGCGTTGCATCAAAATATTGGATTTGTTAAACAAGATAGTTGTGGTGTTGAGATTGATTTAGATGCGATTACCAATGTGCCCTCAAGTGCTAAAACAAGTAGTGGTTTATCTCCCATACAAGCAAGACAATATGTTTACCAATGTGGTAAGCAATTAAATGCGATGTATTTTCATATAGCTGAAGGAGCGCCAATATTATCTCATATAAAAGCCGATAATAAAACTGGTAAGTTAATTGCGTATTTAATTTCTGATTTCATCAAAGGAGTTATGGAAAAATAGTTTTCAAAAATAAATTAACTAAGCAGATGTTTATAAGTAATTAAGTCACTTCTTAACATCACTAACAAATTAGCTAACTGTTTAAATTGCCATACTATTAACAAAACTGTGTCTGATTATCAATGCTATATGTGTTAATGCATAAGTAATGAACACGATACACACATAGTTATTAAGATTAGATTTTACACTTAAAATTTCGTAAATTCAGTATGTTGAAACTTATCGACATCTTTACTGTTCTGTACTAAAACCTATCATGGCAAACTTCGAAAACCCAAATAAAACCCGTAAAAAATTAATTCCCGCAGTATCTAATTTTGATATTGTTGGTAAGCTTCAACCACAGGCACGTGAATTAGAAGAAGCTGTACTTGGTGCTATGCTTTTAGAAAAAGATGCGTTAAGTAGTGTGATTGATGTGTTATCGCCCGAAAGTTTTTACCACGAACCTAACGGCATTATTTTTAATGCCATACGTGTATTATTTAATCGCTCAGAGCCAGTTGATTTATTAACGGTTACGCAGGAATTAAAACGCTCTGGTGAGTTAGAAATAGTTGGTGGTTCATACTACGTATCATCTTTAACTAACCGAATTGCATCAGCAGCCAATATTGAAACGCATGCTCGTATTGTTGCTCAAAAATATTTACAACGCGAATTAATTCGAATTAGTACCGAAACTATAAAAACGGCTTACGAAGAAAGCACCGATGTATTTGAATTATTAGATGCTACTACGCAACATATTTTTCAAATATTAGATTCGAATGTACGTAAGCAAGGCGCAGGTATGACATCGTTGATAGCTCAAGCCATTAATGAAATTGAAATTGCGGCAGCACAAACAGATGGTTTATCGGGTGTTCCATCGGGCTTTACAGCTTTAGATAGAATTACCGGTGGTTGGCAAAAATCAGATTTATTGATTTTAGCGGCACGTCCAGGTATGGGTAAAACAGCGTTTGTTGTTACTATGGCCAAAAATGCTGCGGTTGAGTTTAATAAACCAGTTGCTATTTTCTCGTTAGAGATGTCATCAATACAATTAGTAAAACGTTTAATTTCATCTGAAACAGAAATTGATCAAGGGAAAATATTAAAAGGTAATTTAGATAATCATGAGTTCGTGCAATTAAACGAGCGTATTAAAAAATTATCGGTAGCACCATTATACATTGATGATACACCAGCCTTATCTATTTTTGAATTACGCGCCAAAGCTCGTCGTTTAAAAGAACAACAAAATGTATCGTTAATCATTATCGATTACTTACAGTTAATGAGTGGTGGCCCTGATAGTAAAGGAAATCGTGAGCAAGAAATTTCGATGATATCTCGTGGTTTAAAATCGTTAGCAAAAGAATTAGAGATACCAATTATTGCCTTATCACAATTATCACGACAAGTAGAAAACAGACCAGGAGGTAGCAAACGCCCACAGTTAAGTGATTTACGTGAGTCGGGGGCAATTGAGCAAGATGCAGATATGGTAATGTTTATTTATCGTCCGGAATATTATGGTTTAGAGGTAGATGAAAATAACCAACCAACAAAAGGTAGAGCCGAAATTATTATTGCAAAAAACCGTCATGGTGCCATTGTTGATGTATCGTTAAAATTTATTGGTCAGTTTGCGAAGTTTACAGATTTAGATTATACCGAAGGACAAGATATTTATAACTCAGGTTCATCGGGTGGTGGAGTAGAGCAGAATACTGATTTCTTATCGCAACCTAATACTAAAACGATACAATCCACTAAGTGGGATGATGATGATGCACCGCCAAATAAAGATATTATCAGAAGAAATGATATTGATGATGTTGCCTTTTAATTTAATTAGTTACTTATGTCGATATTAATTGCTGATAGTGGCTCAACAAAAACAGATTGGGTTTTATTGGAACAAAATAAGGTTATTGCTCAACATCAAACAATAGGGTTTAGTCCTTATTTTATGAGTAGTGAGCAAATTAGCGAGGAACTAAAAAAAGCGTTAATTCCCGAATTAAAAAAACAGTTAAGTGGGATTACGGCAATATTCTATTACGGTACAGGTTGTTCAACACCCGATAAAATTGAGGTGGTTAAACAAGGGTTAACATTAGCTTTCGGAAACATAGCTTCAGATATTAATCACGATTTATTGGCTTCGGCACGCGCCTTATGTGGCAAGGAAAAAGGCATTGCTTGTATATTAGGCACAGGAAGCAATAGTTGCTTGTATGATGGTAACGTTATATTAGAAAATGTAGATTCATACGGTTTTATGTTTGGTGATCATGGCAGTGGCGCCTCTATAGGTAAAGCGTTTATACAACATTATTTTGATGGGCAATTGCCCCATCATTTATCATCAGCCTTTGAAAAAGCAGGTTATCATCGCGAAATTATTTTAGATAATGTTTACAAAAAACCTATGCCAAATCGTTATTTAGCGAGCATAACTAAGTTTATGGCTGATTATAATGATGATGCCTTTATTAAAGAAATTATCAAAACAAGTTTTAGAAATTTTTTCGATACACAAGTTTCTAAATATACCAACGCATACGCATTGCCAGTAAATTCAGTTGGCTCAATAGGATTTTATTATAAAGACTTGTTTGCTGAAGTAGCTTTAGAAAAAGGCTATCAAGTTGGTAATATGATTAAATCACCGATTGAAGGATTAATCAAGTTTCATTCGAGTTAGGTTAGTTTTTTATGAGTGCCGATGTCTGACGCTCTCGATGACATCGACAATGTAATTAATGCTTATTTGAGATTGATTTATATTTAAATTAATTATAGCTTATAAGTATTAGTTAATGTTTTTGAGCCCACTAAATATTGTTTCAAATTTAATTTCTTGTTTTTCAAAATTGCTATCTTTTGTTATTCTGAAAATTTTGCAAAAGAGTCTTGACCAGAATGAACTATCATCAAAGTATACAGTAAAAGGAATTTCTTGACTGTTGGGATAAAGATAAACGTCAGATTTTATATGTATATGGTTCTGAAAATATTTAACTTCTTTTCCTTTTAGACCTTCTGTTACTTGTTTATTAATTGCGTTCAGATTTATTTGATTAAAATCAAGTCCCGGAGCACCGTAAGATTTATCAGGAGTGTAGTCATATTTATAAAAGAATTCATTTTCTAATAATTTATTATGACCAGGTATTAGAGGATTAATAATGTCAAAAGAGATTAAACTACCTTCATTAATGAAATAGCCTACTTTAATTTTAGTTAGGTCATTTCTATCTTTTGGAATGTATTCTTCTTTATAGGTAATACCCTTTGTGCCGATTTCTTTTCGATCAAAACATCCACTGTTTTCAAACATCCAATGAAAATAACCTTGCCAGTCTTCAAAAGTATTATTTTCTATTGTTAACATATAAGTTTAAACGGAATATTAATATTTTTGATTATTGAGTTTTTAAATATATCATTTAATAAATTACTCACTACAATCCACGTTCCTTATCTAAATACGAATTTACAACCTCTATGGCGTTATCAATAACATCGCTTAAAGCAACAATGTATGAGCCCGATTT
>JAYSTR010000099.1:0-11277 GCA_043719555.1 Bacteroidota bacterium
GAACAATTTTTATTCTCAATAACACTCGAACAGAAATCAAATCAAACAAAAATTAATTTTTCTTGTTTTGTTTTTTAATAACTTCCATTTCTACCTGCAAACTTTTTAACATATTCATAATACTTCCAGCGTTTAATTCTTCTTCTTTATAATCGCTCATATTTATACAGCATGTGAATTCCCAAACCTCGAGCACATCTTTTAAATTAACTTTATAGGGCTGGTACATTTTATTATCGGAGTGCAACTCCATATACCCTTTTTTAGTATTTACATTGAAAATTCGCTTGTAAGATAAGCCATCATCGCGGGTTACAACAATATACGTATATCCATTTTTAATTTCTTCTATTTTATCTAAATATTTAGCAACGATAAACGAACCTTCTTTAACAGGAGGCATACTATCGCCTTTGATAGGAAATGCACGGTGTTTACCAGAAGGCAAAAAAGGCAATTTCATGCGAGGCAAGCGTTCCATATATTCTGGATCAGCATAACCTTTTAAGTAGCCAGCGCTGGCTTTTAACGGCACTAATTCAACCATGTCACGTCCATCATCGTCTATTAAAACTGGAAATAACATGCGATTTTTTCCAATTTTCATTAACCCCTCTAAACTTGTTTTGGTTAAATCTCCTCGCACTAAAGCATCAACTGCTATATGAAAAAAATCAGAAATTGAAATTAATAAATCAATAGATGGTTCATTTCGATTCTCTTCGTAAGCCCCTAAGCGCGAACGTGTAATTCCTAAATTATCGGCTAATTGCTCTTGTGATAAGCCTTTTTGCAAACGCAAAAACTTTAAGTTGCTAAAAATTTTACTCATAATTTAAAATTGCTACGATTTATAGCACTAAGATACTACATTTAATAGTAACTTTGATACAAGTTTTTGTTAATTTTTTATTTTGTTGTTGACAAGGTTTTGCTAAGCAATTAGCGAAACTTTTTTACAATTGACTTTCTAAATTCTTTAACTCCTGCACCTTTTCAGCGTAACCCATTTTATCAAAAGAAAATATTAGGTTATTTAGTATGCGTTTAATAATATCAAGATTTGAGCACGGCAGATAATACTTAGTTTCAGCCTCTAATTTTAATTGCTTGATAAATGAATCAATGTCAGGCTGATTAAATATTAAACCTTTACTGAATGGATTAATGTAAAATAAAATATTATCAGATAATGTTTTGTTGGATGGATCAATCAAATTAGCGTAATCGTTTACGTAAGCTAAAATAAAATGTTGCGGCAAATTAACGCCATAAACGGGGATATTTAACTCTTTACAAACCAAGGCATACACAACACTCAACATTACAGGATTCCCTTTTTTTGTTTCTAAAACAACGTTTAAAAACGAATTTTGTGGGGCGTGGTAGTTAGTTATGTTTCCGCCAAACTGATGAACTTCGAATAATATATGGTTGATAATTTTAACTTTTTCAATAGCCGTTAAATCATCGTGTAACTCTAACCAAACATCTTGTTTTATTTGATGAATCTGTTTTTTAAGTTTCAATTCATCTAAATCGGGGTACTGGTAACGAGAAATAATGGCACATCCTTTAAATAAATCATCTTGTTCGTTTTCCGACCAATATTTAAGGGCGTTTTGTAAGGCTTTAAATTGTATAGTATGAATAATCCCTTCGATACGCTTTTGCATCAAAGCATCAAAGCTATTTTCCCAAGCTGTTTCAAGGTGAGGAATAGCAGGAGGGCCAAGAATAATGAACCTGTTTTTTACTTCTGAGTAAATTCCATCATCTGGATCATCAAGTAAAGTAATAAGTGCGATTACTTCCTTAAGGTTCATTTCGTTCTTTTTGGCTCTCATATAAAAAACAGTTGTTATTTAAACTGTACAAAACAAAAATAGCCCCTAATTGGAGCTATTTTATACCTGAGATTTGTTTTTTTTAACAATTACGATGTTAATCGTTGTAAACTTTCGTCTATTAATATCTCTACCGATTTTTTGTAATCGCTTGTAAACTCCTTGCGCACACGGTTTGCTATAATAACACAAGCTGTTAAACATTGATGGTTTAATAACTTTCCTAAACCATATAAAGCCGAAGTTTCCATTTCGAAGTTTGTAATACGGTGTTCGCCCAATTTAAAATCAGTTAACATTTCATTTAAATTTGGCATAGCTGCTTTTAAACGAATTTGACGTCCTTGTGGGCCATAAAACCCAGGAGCCGTAGCCGTAATGCCAATATGAGTACCTTGCTTAAACTTAGATAATAATTTATCAGATGCAGCTACACAGTAAGGATAAGGTAAATTAGGCAACCAGCCGGTATGTTTGGTAAATGCTTCGCTAATATCCATAGCACTCACATTTTGCCATCCATCATAAAAATTCAATAAACCATCTAAGCCTAAGCCATGTGAGCTAACCACAATACCATTTACCGGGATATCACCTTGTAAAGCGCCACTTGTACCTAAGCGAATAACATTTAACGAACGGTGTGTCGGATTTAATTCGCGCGTTTCCAGGTTAATATTAACAGCTGCATCTAACTCATTCATCACAATATCAATGTTATCAGTACCAATACCTGTAGATAATACCGTAACTCGCTTTCCGTTATACATACCTGTATGTGTTACAAATTCGCGATGTTCTGTTTTAAAATCTATTTTACTAAAACGAGATGATATCTGAGCTACACGGTGTTGATCACCAACAACTATAACATCATCTGCAATGTCTTCGGCTCTTAAGTTAATATGATAAACGCGGTTTTCGCCAGTTAAAATTAATTCTGTTTCAGGAAATTGACTCATAAATTTTTATTAAATAATTATTTTTCTTTCACTAACATTAATTGTTTTTCTAATGAAAATGTCGAGTTTTTAGATGCTTTTAATTCCACTTTTTCTTCGGAAGTCTTGTATCCTTTTTTAGAAGCTTTAATCGTATAAGTTACATCCCCTTTAAGGGTAATAAAATACTCGCCACTATCACTTGTTGTTGTATTACCAACCTGAACTCCATTCGCATCTAGCACTTTAATTTCTACCTGTGGTAAACCATTCCCTTCAAAACTATCTCTAATAACTCCTTTTAGGATTGATAAACCTGTATTTTCTTTTTTAATAAAATCAGTTTCTAAAATTCCGTAATTAGATAAATCTACTTTATAAATATCGCTTTCGCCTAAGCCACCTGCTCTATCGCTTGCAAAGTAACCAACCATTGCATCAGCACTCACATTAAATGGTCCATCTTTACTTACTGTATTCATAGGAAAACCAATATTTACAGGCGAAAGCCAACCACTGCCAACTAACGAAGAGCGAAACATATCATACGAACCCATAGAACCCATACCATTGCTACTAAAAAATAATGATTTTCCATCAGGTGCAATAAAAACACCAACCTCATCATATTCTGAATTTACGATAGGACCTAAATTTTCAGGCTTACCCCATTCGTTTTTAGACAAACGCTTTACCATCCAAATATCTGAATTACCATAACCTCCGGATCTTTCACTGGTAAAAAATAAAGTTTTGCCATCTGCGGAAATACAAGCCCCACCCTCAAAATAAGTAGTATTAATTGGTTTGCCCATTGGTTCAGGAGTTTTCCATTTATTACTCACAACTTTGCTAACAAAAACATCGCCACCACGGCTTTCGGTATTATTTACATCGTTTTTATAAATATAAATTTGTTTTCCATCAGGTGAAATACTTGTGCAGGCATCGTGTGCATCCGTATTTACATTACCTGGTACACTTTCAACATCTTTCCAAGTATTATTAATTGTATCCCAAATAGCGATATAGATATCCTGAAAATATTTCCCATCACCTTCCACATCCATTGGCGAATTAGTAGTTTCGGGGCGGCGTGTATTAAACACTAATTTCTTTCCATCGGCACTAATACAAGGTGTTTGATCATCGTATTTAGAATTAATAACCGAACCTAAATTATCAATTTTAACATTGATAGGATTTGCCATAAATTTTTTAGCATTGTTGGCATAACTGATAAATAAATCGGCATCGTTTTCTTTAGCTACTTTAGCACTAACTAAAGATTTAAACTTAGTAAATTCGGTCAACGCCTCATCTGTTTTAGCGTCATTTAAGTGAATTTTACCTAAAACTAAGTAAGACTCAGGCATAACATCTTTACCAGTTTCAATCGCTTTTTTAAGAGATTCTTCGGCTTCTGTATTCTTTTTTAACTGAAAATTACATAATCCTACATAATGCAAAACAGTAGCATCAGTAGGATTTTTCTGAAGCACTTCTTTATACACAGCCAATGCTTCGGCGTATTTACCGGCATATAATTTTTGCTTAGCCATAACCATTTTCACTTGATCACCAGCATCCAAAGCCAAACAATTTGCCGTAAATACAACTAAACAAAGGGCTGAAATAATATATTTTTTTATCATAATCATAAACTCTAATCTCAATCATAAATATATTAATTTTTATAAATATTACAGCTATTGTGTATAAATTCTCTTTTTTTTAAATTATATGTATTTTTGGGAGATGGGAACCATTTTGTATTATTTATTTTTGCCAATTATTTACGTAATTGCCTTATTACCTTTTCCTGTTTTTTATCTATTTTCTGATGTTGTTTGCTTTTTAGTTTATAGAGTTATTGGTTATCGTAAAAAAGTTGTTTTCGAGAATTTAAAAAAATCGTTTCCTGAAAAAACGCATGAAGAATTAAAATTGATTGAAAAAAAGTTTTATAGCTATTTAATTGATTTAATGCTTGAAACCTTAAAAACATTAACCATATCAAAACAAGAAGCAATTAACAGATGTAAATTTAGTGATGAAACCACAAAAATTTTCAATGATTTATATGCTGAAAAAAAATCGTGTATTATTGTTATGGGGCATTATGGCAATTGGGAGTGGGCTGGGAATGCCTGTAGTTTATCAACGCAACAACAATTGTATGTTATTTATCATCCCTTAACTAATAAAAATTTTAATAATTTAATTGTAAAACTCCGCACACGCTTTGGCACAAAACTTTACGCCATGAAAGATACGATGCGTGAAATGATTAAAAATAGACATGAAGTAAATTCAACTGCCTTTATTGCCGACCAAACACCTGCGCCTGAAAACGCTTATTGGACAACTTTTTTAAACCAAGATACACCTGTGTTTTGGGGTACCGAAAAGATTGCACAAAAATTAAATTTACCGGTAGTATATGTTACAGTTAATCGTGTTAAACGTGGCTATTATCTTATAAATTCTGAAATTTTAATGAGTGATAGTAAAAATACAACCGAAGGACAAATATCTGAACTACATACAAAAAAATTAGAGAAAGATATTTTAGTTCAACCAGAAATTTGGTTATGGAGCCACAGAAGATGGAAACATAAGCGAAAATAATTTATGGAAAACAAATGGCGATAACGTCTGATTATTAAAAGATGTTTATGAGAGTTATAGTATTTATAATTTGCTTAGTACAATTTACTAACGTATTAGTTTCGCAAAATCAAGTTGTTATTAAGGGTTCGGTTTTAGATAATGAAACGCATTTGCCTTTATCTAACGTTACTATTGAAGTTTTAAATCCTTCCATTATTTCACGCACAAACAATAAAGGAGTTTATGCAATAGCTGCTCAAAAAAAGGAACGTTACACACTTTCGTTTAAGCAACTGGGCTACGAAAAATTGATTAAGATTGTTGACGCAAAACTAATTGATGACACCATTACTTTAAATATTTATTTACATCAAAAAAGTTTTGATTTAGATTCAGTTTCAATTAGCGCTTCGCTCAAACCAGATACATTGCTTGGTTCTCCAAAATTTAGTATTTATGACTTTGATTTTTACGAGGACAAATACATTTTATTAACGGCTGATAAATCTTTAACAAATGCCGAACTAAAATTAAGTGATAATGCTAGCAAAGTTATTACAACCTATGCAGTTCCTAAGGAAGCGGGCTCAGCCAAAGAATTTTATCATGATTATATGGGTTACACTAATTTAATTTGTGATAATTACATTTATCGTGTTAACTTATATCATAATCGTTTTGTGTTATTACAATTATCAGTTAAAGAAGTAAACACCTATTTAAAACCAATTATTGATACCATTAATCATCAACTTATTTTTACCGATTATTGGAAAGATTATCCTCAGTTTAATTATTATAGCTATAACGAAAAAGACAGCACCAAACAAAAAATCATAAGCATAGAGGATAAAGAGTTAATGGACTCTTATAATTTTGAATATTGGAATTTAACAGGTCGTGAAAAGCTGGAAGCTCGTCGATTAGCAGAATCATACAAAACAGATAAAAAAATAATATCAGCTTTAATGACCGGGTTTACAAAAAGCATGATGTATACTCCATTGTATGCGCCTTTGTTTGTTATCAATGATACCATTTGCGTATTTGATCATTACAAAGATTATTTATACCACTTAAATAATCAGGGGCAAAAATTAGATTCTACTTCTATCAACTATAATCACCCTAAAAACTGGAGAGAATGGAAAAATACAATGTTAAAGGATGAAATTGAAAAAACAATTTTTGCCGTGTATGATAAAAATGGGCATAAATACATCAAGCAAATTAACCATAACACAGGTAAAATTATTGGAAAATATAAACTGCAATTTCATAGTGCTAGTAAATTGAAAATACACAATGGTTATGCTTACTATATATACAGACCCTTTGAGAGTACTCAGGAAAAATTCTTTTACCGTGAGCTAATAAAGCCAGAAATTGATAATTAAATATTCTCAAATTGTATTTTTCCGTTACATTTGCAGGTATATTATATAGCATTACACTATGGGATTTTTTAATAAATTATTTGGCAAAGAAGAAAAAGAAACTTTAAACGAAGGTTTATCAAAATCGAAAGAAAGTTTTTTTGGCAAAATAGCCAAAGCCGTTGCAGGTAAATCTACCGTTGATGCTGATGTACTTGATAATTTAGAAGAAGTTTTAATTACTGGCGATGTAGGTGTATCTACCACTTTAAAAATCATTAAGCGTATTGAAGAACGTATAGCTCGCGATAAATACATAAACACAACCGAATTAAATAAAGTTTTAAAAGAAGAAGTTGTTGCTTTATTAACTGAAAATAATACTACTGACACAACAACCTTTGAAATTCCAAAAGATAAAAAGCCATACGTAATAATGGTTGTAGGTGTTAATGGAGTTGGCAAAACAACTACCATCGGTAAATTATCATATCAATTAAAAAAAGCTGGTTATAATGTAATACTTGGTGCTGCTGATACATTTAGAGCTGCTGCCGTTGATCAATTAACGATTTGGAGCGAGCGTGTTGGTGTGGATATTGTATCACAAGGCATGAATGCGGATCCGGCAAGTGTAGCATTTGACACTTTAAGTAGCGCAAAAGCAAAAGGCTCTGATGTTGTAATTATTGATACTGCTGGTCGTTTACATAATAAAGTTAATTTAATGAATGAGTTAACAAAAATTAAAAACGTGATGAAAAAAGTAATTCCAGATGCACCACACGAAGTGCTTTTGGTTTTAGATGCAAGTACCGGACAAAATGCTATTGAACAATGCAAACAGTTTACTGCCGCTACTGATGTAACGGCATTAGCGTTAACAAAATTAGATGGTACCGCAAAAGGTGGTGTAGCCATTGGTATATCAGATGAATTTAAAATTCCTGTAAGATACATCGGTGTAGGTGAAAAGATGGACGACTTACAAGTATTTAATCGTACAGAGTTTGTAGATAGTTTATTTAGCACTAACTAATTTTATTTTGAAATTTTATTTAAAAATAGTTGCCACAATTTTATTTTTAATAAAATCTGATTTTTATCAAGCACAAAAATTCACAAAGCACGATACTCTTTTTGGAAGTAACACCATCTATCGTAAATGGTGGGATGTATTACATTATGATTTAAGTGTAACTCCTGATTATAATTCTAAAACTATAACAGGTTGCAATACCATACAATTTAAAATTATTAATGATAGTTTTTCGCATACTATGCAAATCGATTTGCAACAACCGATGCGTATTGATAGCCTATTTTTTAATTCAACTAAAATAAATGTTCTAAAACACGATTCTGATTTTTGGTATATTACTTTACCACAACAGATACAATCAACAAACCATTTTTTAAAAATATACTTTTCGGGTAAACCTCACGAAGCAAAAAATCCACCGTGGAGTGGCGGTTGGGTATGGAAAAAAGATTCACTTAATAATCCTTGGATGAGCGTGGCATGTCAAGGAACAGGAGCAAGCATTTGGTTTCCATGTAAAGATATACAAGGTGATGAACCTGATTTAGGAACACGTTTTACAATGATAGTGCCCGACACATTAGTAGGTATAGGAAACGGAAAGTTGATAAACAAACAACAGCTTAACACAAAACAAATAGCCTTTACTTGGGAAATAAAAAATGCAATTAATAGTTATAATATTATTCCCTACATCGGGAAGTATAGTTGTGTAAGCGATTCAGTAAAAGGCGAGAAAGGAATTTTAAAAACCGATTACTGGGTTTTAAATTATCACATAAAAAAAATACCATCACATTTAAAACCTAATGTTACAAAAACACTAGCTTGCTTTGAACATTGGTTTGGCCCCTATCCTTTTTATGAGGATAGTTATAAAATTGTAGAAGCTCCTTATTTAGGAATGGAACATCAAAGTAATGTGGCTTATGGTAATTATTATATGAATGGTTATGCAGGCCGCGATTTATCTAAAACAGGTTGGGGATTAAAATGGGATTTTATTGTAGTGCACGAAAGTGGGCACGAATGGTTTGGCAATAACATCACTGCAACAGATGTGGCAGATAATTGGATACACGAAGGTTTTACATCATACTCTGAAGTACTATTTACCGAATGTGAATTTGGGAAAGAAGCTGGCTCTGATTATTGTGAAGGGGTAAAAAAAGCAATTGATAACGACATTCCAATTATTGGGAATTACAATGTTCACAACGAAGGCAGCGGCGATATGTATAACAAGGGAAGTCAAGTTGTGCATATGATACGCCAAATAATAAATGATGATATAGAATTCAGAAATTTATTAAGAGAATTGAATAAAGTGTATTATCATAAAACAGTATCAAGTTTAGAACTCGAACAATTTATTTGCAAATACACTCAGATAGATTTTACGCAATTATTTAATCAATATTTAAGAACCACACAAGTTCCAACGTTAGAATATAAAATTTCTAATAACAAATTAATGTATCGCTATACTAATTGCTTAAAACCATTTTCGATGCCAATTAAAATAACTACAACCCATCAACAATGGATAACGCCAACTAACGTTTGGCAAACATTAGTTCTTACAAAGAAAGCAAAGTCTATAAAACTTGATCGTAATTTTTACGTAACGTTGAAAAAAGTAAACTAATTTACTTTACTCTGGATATTAAAGTGAGGTGTCCAATTTTCTTTTTCTTTTCTCCACCCAAACTAATAACTTCTGCTTTGTAAGTATAAATGCCTTGTTCTGCCAATACACCTTTGATGGTTCCATCCCAACCTTTTTGTGTATCAGTGCTTTTAAATACCTGTGTGCCCCATCTATCAAACACTTCTAATTTAATATCGGCAATAGCATAACCAATAGGTATAAATTCATCGTTAATGCCATCCCCATTAGGAGAAAAAGCATTCGGAAAAAACACCTCCCAATTTTTTGTAATTGTTACGCAAACCGTATCTGAATTTTTACAATTAGGAATCGATGAAGTCTCATATCCTTCTAAAACAAAACATGTAGAAACCGTTGGATTTACGATAGCTTCGTGGCAATAGTTACAGGTTAATGAAAAATCCGGTGATGATAAAAATCCGAAAACAAGATTAGCGCCATTAGCAGATGTACCATGCAAGGCAACAAACTCATCAATATTAATTGTAGTATCTCTGCCTGCATCAAGCTGAGGCAAAGGCAAAACAACAACATTTACTGTTTCAGTTTGAGGACAATTTCCTCCGTTAGTTACCGTTACAGAGTAAGTAGTTGTTTGAGTTGGATTAACTACTGTTAATGATAAATTTGGAGCGGAACAAGTTACAGATGGTTGCCAAGAATAATTACTTCCTCCTATTGCAGACACAAAAAGAGTGGCCGCTCCTCCATTACAAAATGGTGCAGGAGCTGGAGAAATTGTTAAAGTAATTTTCGGAATAACATTGATTTGTATTTGTTGTGTTAACGAACATGTATTTGCGCCTAAACTGTTTGCTCCTGTTACTGTATAGATTGTTGCAACAGTTGGTGATGCAATAACAACTGAATTACTCACTACCGAAAGTGAGCCTGAGGGTGTCCAACCATTAAAACTATTAGCACCAAAAGCTGTTATCGTAGTTGATGAGCCTTCACAAATAGTAGTTTTTGATGCAACCAAGGTAATTGTTGGCATTGGAACGATGGTTATAATTGCGGTTGTTTGAGTTAAACATCCTAATGCTGATTCACCTATAATATTATATTGTTGAGTTGAATTTACACTTGCTGATACATTTGAACCAGTTGTTGAACTTAAACCTAAGGCTGGACTCCAAGTATAGGTATTTGCCCCACTAACAGATAAATTACCAACTGAACCTTCACAAACCGTTGTGCTAACTGGTGCTAAAACAGGATTAGTTGTTACTGCTACAATTACCGTGTTTGATTTTACACAAGTACCTGTTGTGCCCGTTACAGTATAGGTTGTATTTGTATTTGGAGTTGCCACTACCTGCGAACCGTTAGATGAACTTAAGCTAATACTCGGACTCCATACATAACTCGCTGCTCCTGTAGCAGTTAATACCGAACTACCAATTGGGCAAATAGTTTGTGTGCCTGCTGTAGCTCCTATCGATAAAGTATTTTGAACAGTAACACTAATGGTATTAGTTCCAACACAAGGGCCATTAGCTCCATTTACTGTATAAATTTGTGAAGCAGCTGGTGTGCAATTCACCGAATTTAAAATATTGGAATTCAAATAAATATTTGGCGTCCACGTAAAATTAGGAGCGCCATTAGCTGTTAAAATTGTTAATTCATTAGGGCAAACCGTTCTGTTTGGAGATACACTAATAGCAAGTGTTCCGCCCAAAGTTACGCCAACTGTTGCAGTACCAACACAACCATTTACTGTTGTACCTGTTACTGTATAAATAGTTGTAGCTACTGGATTTGCAGTAACAAAATTACCAGA
>JAYSTR010000100.1:0-28797 GCA_043719555.1 Bacteroidota bacterium
AATGACGAAATACGAGAACAGTATTTTGATTTAGTAATGAAGAGATTAGAGAAAATTTGCGAAGAAACGATAAAGGAACATATTGTATATAAAAAAAGTTATTGTGTGAATGATTTTATTAAAGACTATAATTCATATAAAGGTAACGCTTATGGCCTTGCAAATACACTTAATCAAACCGCTGTTTTAAAGCCTAGTATGCGTAATAAAAAAGTAAACAATTTATTTTATACGGGGCAATTAACCGTTCCTGGTCCGGGTGTTCCGCCCGCAATTATTTCAGGAAAAATAGCAGCTAACCAATTACATAGTAAATTATAATATCATGAAAGCATTGTTTGATAACGTATCGGCTGCAACAAGTAAAATTACTACACGTAGTTATAGTACTAGTTTTTCGTTAGGAATTTATTGTCTTAATGAAAAAATACATCGTCCTATTTATAATATTTATGGTTTTGTTCGATTTGCTGATGAAATTGTAGACACATTTCATGAGTATGATAAAGCAATGTTGCTTAAAGAATTTAAGGAAGAAACATATAAAGCTATTGATCGAAAAATTAGTTTAAATCCAATTTTAAATAGTTTTCAGGAAGTTGTGCATAAATATAATATAGAGCCTGAACTGATTGAAACATTTTTAAAAAGCATGGAAATGGATTTATCACAATCTAATCACAACTCAATGTCCTATGATGAATATATTTTAGGCTCAGCTGAAGTTGTTGGTTTAATGTGTTTACGTGTTTTTACAAATGGAAATGAAGAAGACTACCAAAAACTTAAACCTTCTGCCATGAAGTTAGGCGCTGCTTTTCAGAAAGTAAATTTTTTAAGAGATTTAAAAGCAGATTATGAATTTTTAGGGAGAGTATATTTTCCTTCAGTTAATATGAAAAATTTAACTGACGATGATAAAGCAAAAATTGAACATGAAATTGAACAAGATTTTAAAGATGCGCTTGTGGGTATTAAGCAACTGCCTAAAACATCTAAATTTGGTGTTTATGTAGCGTATGTTTACTATAAATGTTTATTTAATAAAATTAAAGCTTTGCCTTCGTCACAAATTATGATAAAACGAATAAGAGTTCCTAATTATGAGAAGTTTTGCTTGCTATTTTCGTCGTATTTTAAATTATCATTTAATTTATTGTAATGAAATTTCGTTGTTTAATCATAGTGTTTATTGTTTCTTATCAAACGGGTGTTTCTCATAACATTGAGTTATTTCGTAAATTATTAATACTATCAAAAGATAATGCAGAGTATGCACGCGCTTTTAAATTAAAAACAGATAATGTTACTATTCTTGAAAACGCAACGAGTGTGGGTTATAAAGCTATGGCAAATTTTATGATGTGTAAGCATGTTAGCAATCCTTTTCAAAAGTTGAATTATTTTAATAGTGGAAAAAAATATTTAGAAATTGCCATTCGCTCTGATACAAATAATATAGAATTACTATTTTTACGATATTGTGTGCAAAAAAATGTGCCAAAAATTTTAAGTTATTCATCAGATATGATAACAGATAAAAAAAAAATTATGTTCTATTTAAATGAAAACACCAACAAGCAATCTATTCCATTAGAGTTTATAAATCACATTAAAAAAGCCTTAAATTAAATGATTTATTTTTTTATTACACTCGTAACCTTTATTGTAATGGAATGCATTACATGGTGCACACATAAATTTGTAATGCATGGCTTTTTATGGCGTTGGCACGAGGATCATCACAACCCGCGAATAAATGCTGTTTTTGAAAAAAATGATTTTTTTTTTATAGTATTTGCAATACCATCTATTTCGTTATTTGCAATTGGCAGTTTTGTTCCTAATTATTTTTTTATAACATTTATTGCATTAGGAATTATGTTATACGGCTTGGCGTATTTTTTGGTTCATGATATTTTTATTCATCAACGTTTAAAATGGTTTACGCGTACAGATAATTTTTATTTCAGAGCCTTACGTAAAGCTCATAAAATACATCATAAGCACTTAGATAAAGAAGAAGGTGAATGCTTTGGGATGCTTTTTGTGCCAATAAAGTACTTTAAAGAAGCCATTAAAAAACATTAAATGGAAACGCACTATTTATATTTAATTATTGATGTATTTTGTATAGTTCCCACTTTGTTTTTTTCCTTTCATCCTAAATTACAATTTTATAAAAATTGGAATTCGTTTTTTAAAGCTAACTTAATTGTGGCTTCATTTTTTATTTTGTGGGATTCAATATTTACTAAGTATGGTATATGGTGGTTTAATGGCGATTACACATTATCTTATAATTATTTTGGGCTGCCACTAGAAGAAATACTTTTTTTTATTTGTATTCCATATCCTTGCGTTTTTACCTATTTTACTTTAAAAAAATATTTATCTCAATCGAAGCAAAGCATAATAATAAGCTATGTTACTATTTCTTTAATTTGTTTTTTGATCACTATTTCTGCTTTTAATCTTCATAAATATTATACATCAGTTACATTTTTAGTATTAACAATTTTATTGTGTTATTTGCATTTTTTTTACAAACCTAAATGGATGCAGAGTTTTTATATTTCGTATTTATTTATTTTAATTCCTTTTTTTATTTCTAATGGTATATTAACAGGGGGATTTACAAAAAGCCCTGTAGTAAATTACAATGATTATTATAACTTAGGTATTCGTATGTATACAATACCAGTAGAAGATACCTTTTATGGTATGCTACTAATATTACTAAACGTGTTTTTGTTTGAAAAATTTAATGAAAAAGAAAATAATAAACTCAAAGCTTAGTATGTAATATTCTTTTTAGCATGTCGTCTAATGTTGGATAAGAAAAACTAAATCCTGCAGAAAGAATTTTACTAGAATTTACTCGAGAACCATAAAGTAAAACACAAGCGAGTTCCCCATATAATGCTTTTAAAATAATTGATGGTGTATTTGGCATAAAATAAGGTTTATGCAACGCTTTTGCTAAACCAGTCATAAAATCTTTATTAGTAACGCTCAAGGGAGCATTAGCGTTAAATGTTCCATACAAATCATGAGATGTAATTGCAAACTCATACAATTTCACTAAATCATCCATACAAATTAAAGGCATAAATTGCTTACCATTACCAATTGGTGAAGCCAAGCCAAGTTTTACAATTGGCAAAATTTTTTGTAACGCTCCACCATTCTCACTTAATACAGTTGGCAATCTAAGAATTACAATTCTATCTGTTAAATGCTTAAATGCTTGATAAGATTTTTCCCATTGCACACAACAGTTGCTAATAAAATCTTTACCAGCTGGATCATTTTCGGTAAATGTTTTTTCTGAAGTTACAGCTCCATAATAACCAATTGCAGAGGTTCCAATGAGTGCTTTAATTTTAATATTTGCCTTATTAAAGCTTTGAGCCAAAAACAAGGTACTTTGTACTCTACTATCAATAATTTCTTTTTTTCTTTCAACAGTCCAACGTTTATCAGCAATACCTGCACCTGCTAAATGAATAACATAATTTACGTTTTCAAGCGCACGCTCATCTATGATTTGTTTATTGACGTTCCAATAAAAAACTGATTGCGAAAGTTGCGCTTTATTTTGTGTTAAACCTTTAACAATAAATCCCTCTTTAATAAGGTGATTTGATAAATGATTAGCAACTAATCCGCTGTATCCTGTAATTAAAACTGTATCTACATTTTCATTTAACATATAACTATTTTTAATTTATTATCTCCCATGTATGATCGCTTAAAAGTCTTACTTTATTTATAAAAAGTAAATTTTCTTTCTTTGATTTTCCCCACTCATCAGGTGCAATCATCATTAATTTGTAGCTATCTTCTTGCTCATATAAATAATACTCATTACCAATAAAAGGCTCAAATGAAATTTTTGCTGTGTAAATTTTCTCACTTACTTCAATACGTTTCTTAATATCGTAAGCCTGATTTGCTAAAAGTTCGACTTGTTTTTGTATTTGTTGCAGTTGCTTAGTAGTTTGTTCATGCATTGCAGATAATGCACGAGATTTTAGTTTTCCTACATCTTCTGGCTTTACACTGATACTTCCAATGTGATGTGGGTATGCTAGTAAGGCTGGATTTTCAGCAACTTTATCTTTATCAATAGGATTTACAAACATTAGTAATTAGTATTTAAGTTAATGTATTTTAAAAATTCTTGCTTCACAGATTCTGTATTAAACTTTCCTCCATAAAATGAACTTACTGTTGCAGAGCTATTATCTTTAATGCCTCTTGATGATACGCACATATGCTTAGCGTCTAATATAACAGCAATATCTTCAGTTTCTAATATCTTTTTTAATTCATTTGCAATTTGCATAGTTAAGCGTTCTTGAACTTGTGGTCGCCTGGCATAATAATTAACTATTCTATTTATTTTTGATAATCCAATAACCTTACCCGATGAAATATAGGCTAAATGAGCTTTTCCAAATATAGGTACAAAATGATGTTCACAATTGCTATAAAAAGTAATATCTTTTTCTACTAACATTTGATCATACTGATATTTATTCTCAAATAAAGCAATTTTAGGTTTGTTAGCAGGATTTAAACCACTAAAAATTTCTTGAATATACATTTTTGCAACTCGTTTAGGCGTTCCTTTTAAGCTATCATCACTTAAATCTAAACCCATTGTTTCCATGATTTCTTTAAAATGAAATTCAATTTTTTCAATTTTATCCGCATCACTCATTTCAAAAGCATTTGCCATTAAAGGTGTATCAATACCTGTAGAGATATGCTCATCTCCAATCTCATCAGTTGTTAAATCACTCAATTGTGCGTTATTTTTATTTAATAGCACATTAATTTCTTTCATTTGGTTTTCCATGAGATTATTAATTAAATAAATTTTTATCAAAAATACATATTTTTGTTTAATATTTACGTACATTTGTTAAACAAAATAAAATTATGCTACACACACTTCAAACATCACAATTTATAAAAAGCGATATAAAAACCGTTTGGGATTTTATGAGTTCGCCTAAAAACCTTGCTACTATTACTCCCGAGTATATGCAATTTCAGGTATTATCAGACTTAGGAGATGGAAAAATGTATCAAGGACAAATTATAGAATATTTTGTTAGACCGATATTAGGGATAAAATTACATTGGGTTACCGAAATTACACATGTGCAGGAAAATGACTTTTTTGTTGACGAGCAACGTTTTGGACCCTATAAATTTTGGCATCATAAACATTTTATTAAAGAAGTAAATGGTGGTGTAGAGATGAACGATTTAGTTCACTATCAATTACCTTTTGGATTAATAGGAAAATTAGGTAACGAAATATTAGTTAAAAAACAATTACAACAAGTGTTTGACTATAGATTTAAAGTTGTTGAAAAAAAATTTAATCAATAATATAGTTAATAAAAGTGGCGACCAGAAACCACTATAATAAACGGGGCGTATTCTGAAAAGCCATAAGAGTAAGAGAATAAAACTTAAAAAAATGTTTAATAAATTTAATTTAACCGATAAGTTGCTTCTTATAGCAGCAATTATCTCCCTAATTTACTCTGAGATTTTGTATTTTAAAGGTCACGAAAATCAAGCTCTTTTTATTGGTTTATGGGTGCCTTCAATACTTTGTTTTGGGATTTACTTACACTTAATAAACAAAAAAAATGATTGATTTTATACCATATTTCGCAGGAATAATAACCATAATGTTTGGTGCTGGATTTTATTTTAGTATAAAAGAGAAAGAATAAAATTTAATTATTGCAAAACATTAATTAAAAAACTATTTAATTAATTGAGCACAAAATAATACGTTTTAATGTCTTCAAATTGTATTAAGATAAATTAAAAAAATAAAACTTAATTTATGTCGCAATCAGCAAACACCTATTGTTATTACAGTGATTTGCCATCACCAATGGCTTATATGGATGTAGAAAAAGAAAGCATTAATACTACTGTAACCATATCAGAAATTGATATAAATAGAATTGTAGAAATGGCGTGGGAAGACCGTACACCATTTGATGCGATTAAAACTCAATTTGGGTTGAGTGAAAATGATGTAAAAGCTTTAATGAAAAAAACATTAAAGTTTAGTAGTTACACTTTGTGGAGAGAGCGAGTGCACTCTTGTAATACCAAACACGCTAAAAAAAGGAATAGTTCTATTAATAGATTTAGATGCAATTTGCAACGCTCAATTACATCAAATAAAATATCTAAACGAAAAACAAAATGAGTCATACTTATTTATTAGCAGGCGCGTCTAGTGCTATGGCTATTCAAACGTCAAAACTATTATCGCAACAAGGACATACAGTTATTGGAATTTCAACCAAAAAAGGTAATCCTGGATATAATTCTTTGTATACAATAGAAAAATATGAAACCGCTTATTTCCCTAAACTAGATGTAGCAATCGATGGAGTTGTATATTTTCCAGGAACTATTAATTTAAAACCCTTTCATAGGTTAACATCAGAAGATTTTATTAAGGACTATGAAATAAATGCTTTAGGGGCAGTTCAGTTTATACAATATTATTTACCACAATTAAAGTTAAGTGCAAATGCATCAATTGTATTAATGAGCACAGTTGCAGTAAAAACTGGCATGCCATTTCATTCATCTATTGCTATGGCTAAAGGTGCTATTGAAGGATTAACCAGAGCACTAGCTGCAGAGTTTGCTCCACATATTCGTGTAAATGCGGTTGCACCATCATTAACAGCAACTCCACTTGCTGATAGATTTATCAATACACCGGAAAAAATGGAAGCTTCGGAAAAAAGAAATCCGTTAAAAAAAGTAGGAACAAGCAACGAGTTAGCCGAGGCAATATTATTTTTATTAACCGAAAAATCATCCTGGATTACAGGGCAATTACTTGCCGTAGATGGCGGTATGGGAACTTTAACATTATAAAAGTTTAAGATGATAAATAAAGAATTTAATTTAAAAGACATATTAAATTTTGAAACTCGATATAGAGCTACATTTATAAATTCCTTAGGTGGTTTTAAAAGCTTAGCATTAATTGGCACAAGGAACAAGGGTGGTAATAGTAACTTAGCTGTGTTTAATTCGCTGTTTCATATTGGCGCTAATCCGCCATTGTTTGGTTTTATCATACGTCCAGATTCGGTTGATAGACATACCTTAAGTAATATATTAGAAACTGGCGAGTTTACTGTAAATCATGTTCGTGAAGCATTTTATAAACAAGCGCATCAAACCTCTGCTAGATATGCTAATGATAGCAGCGAATTTGTAGCTACTGATTTATTGGAAGATAGTAAAGCAGGTTTTTATGCTCCGTTTGTAAAAGATAGTTATATACAAATTGGCGCCAGTTTTGTGCAAAAAATAGATATTCAAGAAAACGGAACAATCATGCTTATTGCAAAAATAAAATTTGTTTCTGTTCCATCAGATTGTATTGGTGATGATGGATTTATAAATATTGAAAAAGCTGAAACTATTACTTGTAGTGGATTAGACAGTTATCATCGTACACAAAAAATTGCACGATTAAGTTATGCAAAACCAAATATACCAATCACAGAAATAATATAAAGTAAGTGCAAAAGCAAAAAATAAATATAGTTTGGTTTAAACGCGATTTACGATTTACAGATCACGAACCATTGTATTTAGCCCAACAACAAAGCACTCCCCTACTCCTACTTTATTGTTTTGAACCATCGATGATGGCTTATGAGGACAGCGACACAAGACATTGGCGCTTTGTTTACGAATCGCTTACAAACATGCAAGAGAAATTAAATAATATACATTCACAATTATTTATTTTTTATAATGAGGTAATTCCAGTATTTAAAGCTATTGAGGAACATTACAAGATTCAAACAATTTTTTCGCATCAAGAAATTGGTAATAAAATAAGTTACGATAGAGATATTATCGTTCAAACATTTTGTAAACACAACACTATAAATTGGAAAGAATCGCAATTACATGGCGTTATTCGAAAATTAAAAAATCGTCATAATTGGGAGCAGCGTTGGCACGAAACCATGATGCAAGCTCCCAAATTAGTAAAAGAAACGAATTGGAATATTTTAAATTTGAATATTGAACTTTACTCTAAAATAAAAGGCAAATCATTACCAACTGAAATTACAACTCCTGACAAAAATTTTCAGCAAGGTGGCGAAACATTGGCGTGGAGATACTTAAATAGTTTTGTAAAAGATCGTTACATTAATTACAGTAAACATATTTCTAAACCCTCTCTCAGCAGAAAAGGCTGTAGCCGATTATCACCATTTATAGCTTATGGTAACATTAGCATGCGCATGGTATATCTGTATACTCAACAACATTATAACACCGCTAATAATAAAGGAGCTTTAGCAAATTTCAAATCGCGCTTATTGTGGCATTGTCATTTTATGCAAAAATTTGAAGATGAGTGCCGCATGGAATTTGAAAATGTAAATAGTGCGTACAACGATTTAATTAAACCAAAAAACGAAGCATACATTAAAGCTTGGCAGCAAGGAAAAACAGGCGTGCCTCTTGTAGATGCTTGCATGCGTTGCTTAGTAGCAACTGGTTATATTAACTTTAGAATGCGAGCAATGGTGGTTTCTTTTTTTGTATTTAATTTATGGCAAGATTGGAGAGATCTGCATTTTTTAGCTCGTCAATTTTTAGATTATGAGCCAGGTATACATTATCCGCAGCTACAAATGCAAAGTGGTGTTACAGGCATTAATACTATTCGCATTTATAACCCCATAAAAAATTCGGAAGATCATGATACTGAAGGTGTTTTCATTAAACAATGGTTGCCCGAATTAACAAATATACCTGCACATTTAATACATGAGCCTTGGAAATTATCATTAATAGAACAGCAACTTTATGCTTGTGAAATTGGCACACACTATCCAATGCCAATTGTAGATATTGATGCTACACGTAAATATGCTAGCGATATTGTTTGGCAATACCGTAAAAACAACAATGTAAAAACAGAAGGACAGCGCATATTAAAAAAGCATGTCAGTAATCCAAAATCACACTTAACCCAAAAAACAAAAAAATGAATCGCTACTTAAAATTAATAGTATGTATTACACTTCCTGTATTAGTGGGTGGAATTAGCGGATTTGCAACTGGCAGTAGTATTGGCACATGGTACGTAACCTTAAATAAACCTTTTTTTAATCCGCCAAATTATTTATTTGGACCAGTTTGGACAACTCTGTATATCTTGATGGGTATTTCATTTTTTATGATTTTACAAACACCTATTTCTGATTTAAGAAAAAAAGCAATTCGTATTTTTTGCATACAGCTGTTTTTAAATTTTTGGTGGAGTTTTATATTTTTTAAATTTCAATTACTAGGCTTAGCATTAATAGAAATAATTTTAATGTGGATAGCCATTTTAAATATGATTATAATATTTAAAAAAATAAATGCAACGGCTAGCTACCTACAAATTCCTTATATATTGTGGGTTTCATTTGCTACAATTTTAAATGCAAGTTTATGGTTATTAAATTAGAACTTAATAATAATGACAAATTTTTTACAAGCTAAATGGGAAAACATTATTATGGCAAATTATGCTGTACCCATCTGTGCATTGAAACCTTATCTTCCAAAAGGTGTTGAAGTTGATACTTATCAAGATAAAGCTTATGTAAGTTTAGTAGGTTTTTTGTTTAAAAACACACGATTATTTAAAATACCAATTCCATTATTAGGAACATTTGAAGAAGTAAATTTGCGCTTTTATGTTTATAGAAAAGATGGTAATGAACTTAAACGTGGAGTTGTATTTATAAATGAAACAGTCCCTTATAAAGCTGTTGCATGGTTGGCGAACAAATTATATAAAGAACATTACACAGCTATTAAAACAAAACATACTTGGCAAATAAATCCGATATCAAAACAAATTACTTATCAGTGGCTAATCAATAAAAAGTGGAATACTATATATGTTGAAACACAAAATCAAGCTTTAGATATGCAGAAAAATAGTTTTGAAGAATATATATTTGAACACTACTTTGGTTATACTAAAATAAATGAAATCGCTACACAGGAATATAAAATCAATCATCCAAGTTGGAAAATAAATACAGTTACAAAAACTAATATAGAATGTGATTTTGAAGCAAATTATGGACGTGATTTTGCTTTTTTAAATAACACAGAGCCAACTTCTGTATTTATGGCACAAGGTTCTGGTATTCAAGTAAAATGGAAACGCTTAAAAATTTAAAAATGAAAGGCGTTAAAAAGCAACACCTTCCTATTAAAAACTGTTTGCATTGCAATAGGCCATTTACATGGAGAAAAAAATGGGAGAAAAACTGGAACGAAGTAAAATATTGTAGCGATAAATGTAGAATAAATAAAAACACCATTAATCATGCCAACTAAAAAAACACTGCGTTTAATATTGGGCGACCAACTTAACAGCCAACATAGTTGGTTTAAAACCATTGACAACAGTATTACCTATGTGTTAATGGAAATTAGAACCGAAACAGATTATGCCACTCATCACATACAAAAAATAGTAGGTTTTTTTGCTGCCATGCGCCATTTTGCAAATGAATTAATCGAAAAACAACATCAAGTTATTTATATTCAGATAAACGATAAAAACAACTTACAAATATTTGATAAAAATTTATCGTTACTAATCTTAAATGAAGGTTTTACACATTTTGAATACCAATTACCTGACGAATACCGTGTAGATAAACATTTAAGAGAATTTTGCAAAACACTTGTTATAGAAAATAGTGCAACTGATACCGAACATTTTTTTAGTACACGCAACGAACTAAGTATTTTTTTTGAAGGTAAAAAAACATACCTCATGGAAAGTTTTTATCGCGCCATGCGAAAAAAACACAATGTATTAATGGATGGAAACCAACCACAAACAGGGCAATGGAATTATGATAAAGACAACAGAAAAAAATTACCAGCCAATCATAAATGTACTCCTCCTTTAGTGTTTGATAACGATGTAACAGAAATTGTAACAGAAATACAAAAGGCAAAGATTAATACATTAGGGAGTATAGATACTAAAAATTTTGTTTGGCCTATTAATAGAACTCAATCATTACAACTTTTAGATTTTTTCGTGAAGGAATGTTTACCACTTTTTGGTACCTACGAAGACGCTATGACTCTTAACGATTGGTCACTTTACCATTCGCGTTTGTCTTTTTCTATGAATATTAAATTACTAGCACCGCACGAAGTTATTAACCGTGCAATTGCTGAATGGCAGGCTCGGCCAAATGATATTGAAATAAATCAACTCGAAGGTTTTGTGAGGCAAATCATTGGTTGGAGAGAATACATGCGTGGCATTTATTGGTTAAAAATGCCAGAATTTGCCAGTATGAATTTTTTCAATCATCAACAAAAATTACCGCAATGGTATTGGACAGGTGAAACAAAAATGAAGTGCTTAAGTCATACGATTAAACAATCACTAAACTACGCTTACGCTCATCATATACAACGTTTAATGATAACAGGTAATTTTTCTTTATTAGCTGGCGTACATCCTGATGAAGTAGATAAATGGTATTTAGGAATTTATATTGATGCCTTAGATTGGGTTGAAATTACCAATACACGTGGTATGAGCCAGTTTGCTGATGGTGGTATTATTGGTACAAAACCCTATGTGAGTTCTGCGACGTACATTGATAAAATGAGTCACTATTGTGGTAGTTGTTTTTATAAAAAAAATCTAAAAACTGGCGATAGAGCTTGCCCTTTTAATAGTTTGTACTGGAACTTTTACGACCAACACGAAAATAAATTAGCTAAAAACCCTCGCATTGGAATGATGTATAATGTTTGGCGGCGAATGGAGCCAAAAGCAAAAGCTGATTTATTATTGCAAGCAGAAATTTATTTAAAAAATATAAATAGTTTATAAATGAAAACATCTATTGTTTGGTTTAAAACCGATTTACGTTTGCACGATAACGAAACATTAGTGCAAGCCATTGCGCATAGCGATGAAGTGATACCTGTATATTGTTTTGAAAACAATCACTATAAAACAACAGAATTTGGTTTTACAAAAACAGGAAATTTTAGAGCGCAATTCTTATTAGAATCACTGCAAGACTTAGACGATCAATTGCGGACATTAGGTTCGGGTTTATTGATTTTAAGAGGAAATGTTATAGAGGAAATTTCAAAAGTTGCAGCACAATATAATGCTCAAAAAGTGTATGCAAAAAAAGAAGTAGCTCACGATGAGAAATATATGGAAGAAGAATTAGAAAAAAAATTATGGAAAATAAATTGTACGCTCGAAACCTATAGTACAAGCACGTTATACCATGCTGTAGACTTACCTTTTTCTATTAAAGACATACCAGATGTATTTACAAACTTTAGAAAAAAAGTAGAAAAAGAAGCCAGTATCCGTCCAACATTTGATACACCTAAACAGATTGTATCACCAAAAATAAAACCATTGGAATTGCCAAGTTTACAACATTTAGGTTTAACATCACTAAATAAAGATCCGCGTGAAGCTATTAATTTTAAAGGTGGGGAACGCGAAGGTTATAAGCGATTACATTATTATTTTACAGAAACAAAAGCGATATCTAGTTATAAAAAAACGCGTAACGGATTAATAGGCGCTAATTATTCTACTAAATTTTCGGCATGGTTAGCGAATGGATGTTTATCGCCTCGAGAAATATATTATGAGTTAAAAAAATATGAAGTTGAATATGGAGAAAACGAATCGACCTATTGGTTAGTGTTTGAATTATTTTGGCGCGATTATTTTAGATTTATGATAAAAAAATACCGTAACAGTTTTTTTTTACAAGCTGGAATCAAAACCGGAGAAGCTGAATTGAAAACACACGTTCCAGAAACCTTTCAAAAATGGATAAATGCAAAAACAGGAGTTGATTTTATAGATGCCAATATGCTTGAATTAAAACTTACTGGCTATATGAGTAATCGTGGCAGGCAAAACGTAGCAAGTTATTTAATAAACGATTTAAAACTCGATTGGCGTTATGGTGCCGCCTATTTCGAACAACAGTTAATAGATTATGATGTTTGCAGTAATTGGGGAAACTGGGCTTATTTAGCTGGTGTTGGCAACGACCCACGTGGAAATCGCTATTTTAATATTGAAAAACAAGCTTTAGATTATGATCCAGATGGTTTATATATAAAAACTTGGTTAAAAAAATAGAAAATCACATTTATTTTTTATCATAAATTTATACGTTTTCTAAAATAATATCTATTATAATCATAATTTGTAATCTAAATTTCCTGCTAAATAAATAATATTAAATACTGCTTTTATATATTTTACTTTATATTCAGCAAATTTTAATTCTGATTCTAGCAATTTATTTTCACGTACATTAATTAAAAATAAAGAACTTTCACCATTATCAAATTTTAATTTTTCTGATTCTAATAATAATTTTCCATAATTAACCGAACGCTCAGCATTTAAAAGTTGTTGATCAATAATAACTAGAGATTGGTTTATAGTAGTTAGTTTTACATTTAATTCATTTGCTTTATTCTGCATCTCTAAATTATTATTTTGAGAAATTAATTGAGCCATTTTGTATTCGTTTCTGGAGTTTCTTAATAATAATGGAAAAGCCATGTTTAAACCCCATTTATAATTATTACTTGAAAATCCAGGATTTATAATTGTGTTATTGTTTTGAAGAAAATTATATTTAATATTCAACACCGGCTTTATCATTTCTTTTTTATATCTAACATCAACTTCTAAAACTTTTTGCAACGCACTATATTTAGATAATATTGGATTTTGCAAATTTAAAGTTTTAAGATTTTGAGCTAAAACACGTTTAGCTTTATTAAAATATATCTCAATACTATCTTTTACTTGAATATTATTTGAACTAAAAGTTGGTAAATTATTTTGCCAAATGTATGATGATACCTCATTAGAGTTTTTCAAATAATCCATTTCGGCATTTTGCAAATCCAACAAACGAGTTTGATAAAATATAGCAGCTTCAATTGTATCAACAGCGGCTCTTTCGCCAATATTTGCTAATGCTTCAATGCCTAATAACCGTTTTTGGGCAACAACCATAAAATAATTATTAAGTGCAATTTGCTTAGCGCTAAATAACCAATCAAAATAACTAAGTGATGATTGAAATAATAAATTATTAAGTTGATTTTTTTGCTCCGCAGTATAATAATTAATATACTCTCTCGATTTTAAAATTTCAGCTCTACGTTTATCGATTATTAGTCCTTGCAAAACGCCAACCTCTATACCAACATAAGGCAAGCCATTAATAGGAGTTCCTAATTCTGGATTAAGATTCTGACCATTTCCAAAATCATATCCCATTTTAAAATATTGCGATGTAAATATTGGTTGCTTTATTTCACTATTTAAAGTCGTGAAATAATTTTTACCAATAAATTGTTTTTGGTCGTAATTGCCACTTAATACAGGATCATAATTACCACGAGCAGCTTTTAATTGTAAATCGCCATACCTTTTCTCATTATCTGACCGGATGCTTAATGGATTATTTTTTATTATAGAAGAAATAAATTCATTGTAATCCAATAAGGCATTTTGTGTAATGCCTAGTTTTACAATGCATAACATGAAAAATAAAAAAAACTTATTAGGCTTAATATTTAGTGTCATTTTTTTTAATTTTTTCTTTTGTTTCGTAAAATTCTGGAGGGAAACCATTAATAGTTCTCCATAATTCATAAAATAGTGGAACATTTTTAAGAAGCATAAAACCCTTTACTCCTCCTCCAATTTGTATTGCATCGGGCCATTTTTTACCTGCGTTTTTAGCTAATATTCTAAATTTCCCATTATCAGAAATCGTTTTATCAAAAGCAATAATTTTAGCTGTATAGCTTCCGTAACTTACGCCAGGCCAACCTGAAAAAATAAATGCAGGCCAACCATCAAACTGAAGCTGCACAGGCTCTCCAATGTTAATTAAAGGTAAATCAACTGGCGCAATATATAGTTCCACAGCTTGTTCATCTTGCTTAGGAACTATATTACATAACGATGCTCCTTCTTTCACAATTTCACCTATACCACGAACATTAGTTTTTGCGATATAACCATCCTGAGGAGCTAACACGTAATAAAAGCCTTGTCGCATTGTATAATTTGCTAGTTGATTTTGTAATTTTGTTAATGATCCTTCACCTTCATATAAAAGTGATAATGCAGAAAACTTATCTGATTCAGTTTTCATTAATTTTTCTTGATAATCTTGCTGTATAGAATTTAATTCTATCTCTGCATTTAAGAATTCATTTTTAGTTGAAATAAATTTATTATCGGTTGACGTTTTCTTTGCTAAAGCTTCTTGCACTTTTACACGTCTATTTTCTAAATCTGTTTTAGAAATTACACCTTTACCCAATAAATCCTCATAACGTTTTAATTGCTCTTCGGCTACTTTAAAGTTATTATTAGCGGCACTTGCCTCTATACTATCAGTTGTAATTTTTATTTTAGCCTGAATAATTTTATTACGGCCTTGTTGCATCTTTATTAAAAGAGATTTATTTAAAGCATCAATTTGCGAATCAACAGAATTAATTTTCTCTTCGTACGATTTAATCGTTGTTTCTTTTGCTTTTATTATTGATTCTGATCGGTTTATCAATTGCGGATCCACGTATTCGTCTTTTATTTCAGATATGAATGCGATGGTGTCATTTTTATGTACAAAATCACCTTCCTGAATATACCATTTTTCAATCCTTCCCGCAATTCGGGTAGTAATTGTTTGCGGTCTATTTTCTGGGTTTAAAGTTGTAACAACTCCAGTAGATTTAATGTTTTGGGTCCATGGCATTAACAAAATAACAAAACCTGTAAAAAATAAAGCAAATAATGAGTATTTAATCGTTTTAGAATAGGGCTTACTATAACTATTTTTTGCACTTTCTAAATTAATATTGTTTTCAGTTAACATCGAAAAATCTGTTTGATTTTTAAATATGCTTTCTATTTTATAAATTGCTGTAACAATATCATACCAAGTATTTAAACTTCCTACCATTTTTTCAACGGAATTAATTACCAAAAAAATTATAATTTCCGATGCAATAAATTGCCCTACATTTAATTGTCCTGCTTGAACTAAATAAGCTCCAAAAAAAAGTAAGATGCCTACAAATAATATTTTAAAAATAATGATGCCTTTAAATTGTGTTTCAAGAATTTGAAAATGTTTATTGCGGTTAATGAAGAAGTTTTCTAGTTTTTTTTCAGTGCCTGATGTAATATCGCTTCTTTGTTTTTCAATTACAACATCCTGAAAATAATTGATCAACTCGTATTTTTTATTCGATGTGTCAATATTAGTATTTATGGCTTTCTTACCATAGTACCTAATAATAAAATAAAATACACTTCCTAATAAAATTGTAAAAATCAAAAACCACGAACTGTATATTGGAAGTAATATTATACCAAAAACTATACTGATAATTGAAAATGAAAAATCTAACAAAATTTTTCCGATGCCTTTTTGAAGTGTAATAACTTCAAAAAATTTATTAAGATTATAAAGCGTCTCTGAACTTGGTTCGTTTTTTTCTAAAAAATTATTTATTCTAGAAACAAGATCTCCAAATATTTTTTGATGTAACGTTTCATTTATGCGCATTTGCCATATTTGAAAAAAACCAATAAATGCTGTAGAGATGATAGTAACTATACTTAACAAAATTAATGAGGCTGAGAAACTACCAGCCATTATAAATGTAATAATGCCTTGTATTCCTAAAGGTATGCTTAAATACATAAGCCCTTGCAAGGCAGCTAAAAAATAAATTTTACGAATGATTACTTGTTCTCTTAATAACCATTTAAAAAGTAACGCCGATTTATTCATAATTGTATTTTTAACAAAAGTAGTAAATATATTTTAAATAATAGTAATGCTATTATTTAAAATAGTAATAATTATTTTCATATATTTGAAAATAAGAAAAATTTGATTTATGGAGCTTGAGGTAAGAATAAAAATGAATAATAAATTATTTCTTCGTGATCCTGAAGAATCAGTATTGGGAAAAAAAATTGTTAAGCACGGTTTGGCACTTATAAATAAAATTGGTTTCGAGGAATTTACCTTTAAAAAACTAGCAACAGAAATAAAAACTACTGAAGCCAGCATTTATCGTTACTTCGAAAACAAGCATCGACTTTTAATTTATCTTATAACTTGGTACTGGAGTTTTTTAGAATATAAAGTTATTTATAGCTTAAATAATATTACAGATACTGAACTTAAATTAAAAACAATTATTAAGATTATTTGTGATGAACCACCAGTAAATACAATTACTACAGATTATATTTCGGAATTTGACGCCTATAACTTAGTTATTTGTGAAGGTTCTAAAGCTTATTTAACTAGAAACGTTGGAGAAAACAATAAGGATCGGCTTTTTAAACCATACAAAGACCTATGCGAAAGATTTTCATCAATTATTAAACAACATAAACCTAAATATAAATTTCCGCATTCCTTAGCTAGTTCTATTATGGAAATTTCACATTCTCAAATATTTTTCAAACATAATTTACCTGCTCTTACTGATTTTCCTAAAGAAGAAAATAATAAAAAAATAATTTTATTCTTAGAATCATTGTTATTTAAATCAATAGAATAAAAAATCATAGTTATGATTTTAACTAACTCCATTCAATGCCTCTTTATAGGCACTTAAAGTTCTTAATCTTGCAAACGCGTGATCTACAATAGGTGGTGGGTATTGAGGTGAATTTAATTCTGGAACCCATGTATGAATGTATTTTAATTCCTTATCAAACTTTTTAGTTTGTTCCGTAGGGTTAAAAATTCGAAAATAAGGCGCGGAATCGCAACCACTACCTGCTGCCCATTGCCAACCTCCATTGTTGGCGCTTAAATCAAAGTCAAGTAATTTTTCGGCAAAGTAGGCTTCGCCCCATCGCCAATCAATCAATAAATCTTTTATCAAAAAACTTGCTACAATCATCCGAACTCTGTTGTGCATAAACCCTGTTTCATTTAATTGTCTCATGCCTGCATCAACTATCGGGTAGCCAGTTTTTCCATTACACCAAGCTTCAAATTCTTGTTCGTTATTTCGCCATAAAATTTTATTATAAGTAGGTTTAAATGCACCATTAACCACATGTGGAAAATGATGTAAAATCATCATATAAAAATCTCGCCATATTAATTCGTTTAACCAAGTTTCGCTTAGTGCTTGTGCCGAACGTGCTAGTTCTCTAATACTCACGGTTCCAAAACGTAAATGCACACTCAATAATGTAGTACCATTTGCGGCAGGAAAATCGCGCTGTTCTCTATAATTTAACAGTAATTGTTTTTTTATAGTTTTAGTTGATATATGTAAATCAGTTTTTTCAAAACCAATATTTTCTAGTTTTAAAATCTTTTTGTTTTCAATTTTTAAAAATTCCGAGAAATAGTTCTGAGTTGGATAATATTTTAGATAAAAATCATTCAGTTTAGCTTTCCATTTTTTACTGTATGGTGTAAAAACTGTATAAGGCTTACCATCGTCTTTAGTAACTTCGGCTTTTTCAAAAACACATTGGTCTTTGTATGTTTTAAAATCAATGCCTTTTTCCAATAAAAACTGTTTAATTGTTTCATCGCGTTCGTTGGCATAAGGCTCATAATCGTGGTTTGTGTATACCGCGCATACTTCATATTGTTTTATTAGATCTTTAAATCCAATAAGTGGTGTAGTATGCAGAACAGTTAAGCCCGAATTTAATTGATTTAACTCCTCGTTTAATTGAGTTAATGTTTGATGAATAAAATCAACGCGTTTATCGTTTTTGTGTGGAAGTTTTTCTAAAATATCTTTATCAAAAATAAAAATAGGCAAAACCTTATAACCACATTTTAATGCATGATACAGGCCTGCATTATCTTTTAAACGCAAATCTCTCCTAAACCAAAACAACGCTATTTTATCCATTATCATTTGTAAATATCTATAATCTAAACTAATTAATTGATTTCATTTTAAAGGTATTTATTTACAGACTAAACTGCTCATAAAATCAGATAATATTTAACGTAAATTATTTAAATTTCCTTTTTTTTGATTAAAATATCATTATGTTTGTATCACTTAGTAACTATGAATTTAGAAGCAACCATAAAAGACGCAATACGCGATGTACCTGATTTTCCGAAGCCTGGTATTATGTTTAAAGACATAACGCCGATTTTTGAAAATCAAGCATTGTGCAACGATATTGTTGATGGATTTATTAAAACCATTAATCATAAACCCGATGCTATTGTTGGTGTTGAAAGCAGAGGGTTTTTATTCGGGATTTTATTAGCTAATAAATTAAACATACCTTTTGTTTTAGCTCGTAAGGCAGGTAAATTACCTTATAAAACTATTAGCTATGAATATGCTTTAGAGTATGGTACGGCTAAAATTGAAATGCACGTAGATAGTCTGAAAAAAGATTGGAATGTATTAGTACACGATGATTTATTGGCTACTGGCGGAACTGCCGAAGCTGCAGCACATTTAATAAAACAACAAGGCGCAAACGTTAGCGGATTTTGCTTTGTGGTTGGATTAGAATTTTTAAACGGAAAACAAAAATTAAATATACATTCAAATAACATCACATGTCTAGCACAGTATTAGAAAACACAGTTGGAATGAATTTCCAATTAAATGAAAATCAATTAGCAATTGCTGATATGATTCGTAAATTCGGTAAAGAAAGCATCTATCCAAAAATGATGGAATGGGACGAAGCTCAAATTTTTCCAGTAGAAGTATTTAAAAAATTAGGTGAGTTAGGTTTAATGGGCGTTTTAGTTCCTACTGAATATGGTGGTTCTGGTTTATCGTATACAGAATACGTAACTGCCATTATTGAGTTAAGTAAAATTTGTGGCTCTATTGGCTTATCAATGGCTGCTCACAACTCATTGTGTACAGGTCATATTTTAGCCTTTGGTAACGAAGCGCAAAAAGCAAAATACTTACCAAAATTAGCTACTGCAGAGTGGATTGGCGCTTGGGGCTTAACAGAAACTGGTACCGGTTCTGATGCTGGTGGAATGGCTACAACTGCTGTAAAAGATGGCGATTATTACATATTAAACGGAAGCAAAAACTTTATTACTCACGCTATTACTGGTAGCGTTGCAGTAGTTATTGTTCGTACTGGCGAAAAAGGCGATAGCCATGGTATGAGTGCTTTTATTATTGAAAAAGGAACACCTGGTTTTAAATCAGGAAAAAAAGAAAATAAATTAGGAATGCGTGCCAGCGAAACAGCTGAATTAATTTTTGATAACTGTAGAGTTCACAAAGATCAAATGATGGGCAAAGAGGGAGATGGTTTTGTGCAAGCGATGAAAGTATTAGATGGCGGACGTATTAGTATTGCAGCATTAAGCTGTGGTATTGCTCGTGGTGCATACGAATGCTCATTAAAATATGCTAAAGAACGTGAACAATTTGGTAAACCTATTGCACAGTTTCAAGCCATTGCATTTAAATTAGCTGATATGGCAACTGAATTAGATGCAGCTGAATTATTAACTTTTAAAGCAGCCGATTTAAAAAATCGTCATCAAAAAATGACTAAAGAAGGCGCTTTTGCGAAGTATTACGCATCTGAGGTTTGTGTTAGAAATGCCAATGAAGCAGTACAAATTTTTGGTGGTTACGGTTTCACAAAAGATTTCCCAGCAGAAAAATATTACCGCGATAGTAAATTATGTACTATTGGTGAGGGAACTAGCGAAATTCAAAAATTAGTTATTAGCCGCGAAATATTAAAAGATTAATATTCTTTTTACTAGATAAAACAACAAAAAAGACCTTGAAAATTTCAAGGTCTTTTTTGTTTTATAAAAAATGTAATTTGCCAAAAAACCATTAATGAGTATATGGTTTTGCTCATTGATTATTTATGATAAAACGTTTATATTTGATTAATAACAGTAAGATACAAAGTAGCGCCTATACAACTAATGGCGGTAAGATATGTGCTATAAAGCATTGCTTATAAATAAGTTACCGGGCATTGTAAAACAACACTCAAACAAACAATATGAGCATAGAAAATATTAGACAATTCATCAAAGAGAAAGCGGAACAATTCGGTGCTAAGACAGACAACGAATTCAATAAACCTTATGTTGAAAGAAACAACACGGGGCAAGAGGCTTTAAAAGACAATGGAGCATATTTTGGTTTTATTCATCCAGAAGAAGAAGCTTCAGGACCATTCCACGACTTCTCATTAACTATATTTCCAAATGACCAAGACAAACCTTGGTTAATTTGTTTGGGTATTGGTTCAAGTGGTTTTAAAAATGACTATGAACTTGCCACCTACCCTGGACTAAGACGGCTATTTTCTAAACTCATTAACGAAAAGGGTTTTTGTAAATCGGACTTTTCGGATATAGAAACAAGTTTGCCAAAATCTATTACTGGTAGCCTAGATTTACAACACGTAAAAAACACAATAAAAACTTACACAAAAGTTTTACCTGCTTGCCAAATTGTTGATGACCCGGAAAGCGAAACAGGCAAGAAAATAATTGCTGCATTTGTAGCTGGCTATGCAAAACTTAGAGACTGGCCATCGAACAAAGACCATCGAAAAGCAATTTCGGATGCATTGGAACCTTTCCTTAAATCGGAAACAATAGATGAAGCAGAAGAAATAAAAAATCTTTTGAATGAAAGAAAATACATTGTACTTCAAGGTCCTCCGGGAACTGGAAAAACAAGAACAGCCAAAGAGGTTGCTGAAAAAATTAAAGCAAAAACATTTTTTACCCAATTCCACGCAGAAACAAGTTTTTCAGATTTTATATTCGGTATACGGCCAGACCTTAATAATAAAGAACTTAGCTACAAAGAAAATTTGGGAAGCTTTACGGAAGCATTGAAGTATGCAAAAGAACACGAGAAGGAAAAAGTACTTTTAATAATTGATGAAATTAATAGAGCGAACCTTTCGAATGTTTTGGGTCCAATTTTCTATTTGTTTGAACACAAGATGGACAAGTCGAATGTTGAAATTGAAATCTCATCAGGTTTCAAGATAAATAAACTACCAGATAATTTTTCTGTAATCGCAACTATGAATACTGCAGACAGAAGCTTAGCGGTAGTTGACTTTGCATTACGTAGACGATTTGCCTGGTACTCATTAAAACCTAAAGCAATAATTTCTAAACAATTCTTTAAGGATGATTTTGCAAGAATTCAGGAAATATTTGACTGGTATGCTTCAAGTAATGAACTTTCACTGCAACCAGGCCAAGGCTATTTTATCGCAGACAGTGAAGAGGAAATGAAAAACCGCATCAAGTACGAAATATTCCCATTGATAAAAGAGTATTTGCAAGAAGGGCTTATTAGAAATGCAAAAGAAGAATTCAATAATTATTTTGCTATCCGAATTAATCAATCAATTTTTGAATGAGTAAGCCGTTAGACGTTTTTTGTGAGGTTCCCTGCTTAACTGAACAGTCAAGACAGTTAAGTGGAATTGCTTTGCAAAAAAAATGGTTCAAATCGGCTGATAAAAGAATAATTGGCCAGTACCTTCAAAAGTTTATAGACTACAACTCATCACAATTCAAGTTTATAGGCGTTCAACCCTTTATTATCGGCTCTGACCAAAGCACTTCTCTAGCTTTCCGTTCTTCAAGTTTCATTGGTTCTATTCCACTAAGAGCACCTGACACAGGAAAACAAATTGGTGATTTTGTTGTAATGCCTAGGTTTACTGGCCGCGACAGGTTCGAAGATTATATTGAAATTCTGAATTTACTTGGAACAGAAATAAGCCCTGAAGTAAAAGACAGTTTGCCACTTGCTTCTGGTAAAAACTTTCGACCACCGTTGTATTTAGAAGCTGTTAAATTCATCGCTTCGCTTGAAAAATTGATATTCAGACCTTGGCGTAAGTTTGACAATGTTGAAAAAATATCAAACCAACCAACTGGACAAATTAATTGGAATAAATATATCAACACTGAATTCAAAATTGAAAATCGTTTAAAGTTTCCTACTCGAAAAAATATTTTAAGTGAATTTCACAGTGAATATGCCGAAGTACGCTATGTGTTCGACATTTGCAAGAACGAGCTGCTTTCTTCAAACACACCACAAAGAATAAAAAACATAATTCGAGTAAAGCTAAATTTCATTGAAGAAAAGTTATATCACCACAGACCCAAAGCAACAAACAACATTGCTATCAAATCATCTGACAGCCCAACGGTAAAAACTTGTAAAGAACAAGCGAATAAGATACTTAACTTTAATTTGGTTGACAGCACAGCTTGGAGAGTTGACTTTTCAGATGTTTTCGAAAAATTCGTTCAGCACATTTTTAAAGAGGTAGCTAAAGAAACGGGGGGGAAATTATTTGCAAATTTCAAATTCCACTCAAGAGCTTCTAAGCATTATTCTTGGGAGCTAAAACATATTGAACCTGACGCAATTTATCAGAAGGAGAACTTCTTAGTATTCATAGACGCTAAATACAAATCAAATCTTTACAACAAGTTCGACAACAGCGAAACCTTAAAAGATGACCACAGACACGATTTACATCAGATTATGGCATATTCATCGTTTAGTAAGACAGACTTTAAATATGGTTTTCTCTGTTATCCATCTGACCAATTAGAATTAAAAACAATAATATATAAAAACGGAATTAACGAAGTAACAAACACGGTTTCAATAATGGGAATTCCATTAAAGAAGGACAGTATTAATGAAGCGAAACGGCTACTGACAAACGAACTTAACGCAATTGAAAGAAGAACAACGACCCGGTAACAGCACCTACCCAAAAGGCGGGGTTTCGTGCTTCGCAGACACATTTGTGCAAGTCGAAAGTTCAGTTCTCCGAATGAAGTTTAGAGCTAAAAATCCCGCCCTTCGGGTAGCTGCAAAACGTTACCTCCAACCGTAAAACAACATTCGCAAACCAAATAACAGATATGAATACAGACATTTTTGAAAAGGTTGACACCTATATCAGCGACTTACTTGCACCAGAAGACAAGGCTCTGACCGACACAATAAAATCCCTTGAAATCGAAGGATTACCACAACATAGTGTTTCTGCAAATCAAGGAAAGTTTTTACAAGTAATGGCTATACTTTGCAATGCGACAAAGATTCTAGAATTAGGAACATTAGGTGGTTACAGTACTATATGGCTTGCAAGAGTATTGCCAGACAATGGAAAAGTAATCACAATAGAGTTTGACAAGCATCATGCGGAAGTTGCACGGAAAAATATTGACAACGCAGGGCTTACTAAAAAAGTGGACTTACGAGTTGGAAAAGCGATAGATATTTTACCCAAAATACTTTCAGACAAAGAAGGACCATTTGACATGATTTTTATTGACGCAGACAAGCCTCCATACACTGAATATTTCGACTATGCAGTTTCGCTTTCGAGACCAGGAACACTTATCATTTGTGACAATGTAATTAGAGAAGGGAAAGTTTTAGACAACAATTGTACAGACGAAAAAGTAAAAGGAGTTCAACGGTTAAATGAAATGCTTAGTAAAAATAAAAAAGTTACAGCGACAATTTTACATACCGTTGGTGTGAAAGAATATGATGGAATGGCAATAGCGGTTGTAAACAGAATTCAATCCTGACGAAAACGGCAGCACATAACACACGGTTTGTTCAAGCCTTTCAGTCATCAAAGCTCTGATAGCTATCGAGTGAAAATGGGACGAATCAAGAGCCTCAAAAAGCTCTTATTTTTTGTAGAAAATTAATGCGCTACAAAATTATCGGTCGTTAATAATAAGTCGTTAATTAATTTTAAAACAAATTCCATTTGTTCTTCTTTATTAATATCAGTATTATCAAGTACTATAGCATCTTCGGCTTGGCGCAAAGGGTTTTCTTTACGATGTGTATCATCATAATCACGTTTGTGTAAATTAGCTTTTACATCTTCAAACGAATGGAATTCACCTTTACTACTTAATTCATCTAATCGGCGCTGAGTTCTTACATCTGGGTCGGCTGTCATAAATAATTTAAGTTCGGCATTCGGAAAAACGTGTGTCCCAATATCTCTTCCATCCATAATCACGCCTTTGCTTTTACCCATTTCACGCTGAAGTAATACCATTTTTTCACGTACTTCTTTAATAGAACTCACAGCACTTACGTTATTTGCTACTTTTAGAGTTCTGATTTTTTTTTCAATATTTTCACCATTCAAAATGGTTTCAGAAGTTTTTGTAGCAGAGTTATAGGCAAAGGATACGGTAATATCTTTAAGAGATGCAACAATTCTTGGTACATCAACTATATTATTACTTATAATTTGGTTATTGATACAATACAGTGTTACCGCACGATACATGGCACCTGTATCAATATAATGATAATTAAGTCTTTGTGCTAGGGCCTTGGCAATTGTACTTTTACCACACGAGGAGTATCCATCTATTGCTATGGTTATTTTTGACATACCTTAATTTAGTTACAACATTAATTATTTAGCACGTTTAAATTTACAAACCTTTTTTGTAAAACAGGTTCGAGTGTAAAAATAATTTTAACTTTTTAATAACCTATCTTTTTTAGATAGATTAAAAACGTAAGCTAAAATATTTTTTTCAATCTCTGATAATGTCATTCCTCTGCGAGCATAGACTCTTTCGGTTGTTTCAAACATTTTTTCTAATTGATAATCTTCAAAGCCATCAGCTCCACCCCAACTAAAAGAAGGAATATGTGTTGACGGGAATCCTCCTCCAAAAATATTTGCACCAACACCTACTAAAGTTCCAGTATTAAACATTGTATTAATACCACATTTACTATGATCACCTAGCATTAAGCCGCAAAATTGCAAACCCGTATCAACCATTGTTTCTTTTCTATAATTATACAATTTCACATTGCCATAATTATTTTTAAGATTACTATTATTGGTATCAGCACCCAAATTGCACCACTCACCTACTACACTGTTTCCTAAAAAACCATCATGGGCTTTATTGCTATATCCAAAAATAACAGAATTATTTATTTCGCCACCAACTTTACAGTGTGGACCAATAGTACTCGGACCATAAACTTTAGTAGCTATTTTTAAAGCAGAGTGTTCGCACAAAGCAAATGGTCCGCGCACAATAGAGCCTTCCATTATTTCAGCATCTACGCCAACATATATCGGGCCCGATTTTGTATTTAATATAGAAGCTTCAACAATTGCTCCTTCTTCTAAAAAAACATCTGCTACATTTCCAATAACTGTATTTGTAGATGAAAGTGGTTGTGATTTTTTTCCTTTAGTTAAAAACTCAAAATCTTGTTTTAATGCTTCGCCATTTTTAGAAAAAATATCCCAAGGTTGCTTAACCGAAATATATTTTTTTTCAACCTCAGTAGCCACTTTTAATTCTTTTTCGTAATCTAAAAAATCGGTAGAAGATGTTTTAAAAGCTATTAAATCGTTCCCAGCTTTAATAGATGTGTTTAATTTTAGTTGAGCAATTTCATTTATTAAAAACTTATTCGGACAAATTTTACCATTAATGTAAACATTTTCATCGTTTAATATTTTAGGGTATTTAGATGATAAATACTCTTGTGTTTGAAACGAAACAGTGGAATTTAAATATTTTTCCCATTTTTCTCTTATAGTTAAAATACCTATACGAATTTCACAAATGGGTTTAGTAAATGTAAAAGGTAATAAATCGTGACGGGAATAATCGTCGAATAAAATATAGTTTATCATCGTGGTCTAGCTGTTCTTGGTGCAGGTTGAATTGGTTGAGTTGGTTGAGTTGGTTGAGTTTCTTGAATAGGTTGAGTTGGTTGATTTATTACAGGTGCAACTTTATTCTCAATTGTTTTAGTTGGAGTAATTATACGTGGAATAATACCACGAGGAGGAATGACTGTATTTATTTTTTGTGTAACACATTCTCCTTTAGTATCGCCGTGTGCTAAATGCGCTGGCCAAGCCGATTTAGGAATTAAAATGGTTTGGGGATTTGAATGATTTCCAGGAGGGATGTGACAAATTTTATAAAAACGTGTTGTATCATAAGGTTGTGATGTAACTGTAGGATCAACTATTATTGTCGTATCAACTGCAGGTGTTGCAATATGTTTTCTATATAATAATTGCAACGTTTCTATATCAGTACCAAAAGGATTTGTAGCCGTAAACTCAAAATTATTATCGCCAATGTGTGCATTGTAATTTATTTCAACCTCCTTAACTAAAGGATTATATGTGAAATTAGTATAAGATACTCCATCAACTTTAATCGAAATATCTTGTTGCTGCGATACATTTTGTACACCTATTTTTAAAACATTATTATATGATTCTGTTACAAAAGGCGATGTACTAGGTTTAATTAAAGTAATAACTGGTATATTTTCATTTACGGTAATGGTTGGTGTTTCAACATGCTTTCTATACAATAATTGCAAGGTTTTGGTATCACTTCCAACACTATTTGTTGCCGTAATTTCAAAATTATTATCACCAATGTGTGCGTTATAGTTTATTATAACTTGTTTATTTTTATTAGTATAAGCAAAGTTTGTATAAATAACTCCATCTACTTTAATTGCAACTTCTTGCTGCTGTGTAATATTTTGAATACCAATTCTTAAAACACTATTATATGATTCTGTAACGTAAGGCGATGTATTTGGTTGAATTAATGTAACAACTGGTGGATTTTCATTAACTGTAACACTTGGTGTTTCAATATGTTTTCTGTATAATAATTGTAACGTTTTTGTATCACTTCCAACACTATTAGTAGCTGTAATTTCAAAATTATTGTCACCAATATGTGCGTTATAATTTATAGAAACTTCTTTAGATACATTATTATAAGTAAAGTTTGTGAAAATAACACCATCAACTTTAATCGTAACATCTTGTTGCTGTATAACATTTTGCACATCAATTTTTAAAACATTATTGTATGATTCTGTTACAAAAGGTGATGTATTTGGTTGAATAAAAGTAACCACTGGGGATTTTCTGGTTTCACGTATACTATATTTTACTTCAGCCGAAGATTGTATACTTCCACCAGAATTAGTAGCAGTAATATCTAAAATATTTGAGCCAGAAATTAATGATGCCACAAAAATTAACTCACTATTAAAAAAAGTGTAATTAGTAATTACTGCATTATTAAATTTAACAACCAACTCATTTGTTGAATTAACATTTGTAAGTGTAGCCTTATAAGTATAATTAGGTGATGACGAATTAAAAGGAGATGTTACTGGTGCAGTAAATACAATATTTGGAGGATTTACAACCTCATTTTTTGGTTTGTATTTAATCGTAACTGTTTTAGCATCTGAACCAGATTGATTTGTTGCAATAACATCAATAATATTTGATCCTGAATTTAATGTAGGCGTAAAACTCAATTGTTTTGTGCTTGCATTATAGTTTAAAATACTAAAATTTGTCCCGTTAACTTTTACAGAAACATTATTAATTGATGTGATATTTTGGATTTCAAACACACAATTATAACTATTTTGACTACTTACCGAAGAAAGCACATTCGGATTTATTAAAGTAATAACAGGAGCTGGGGTAACCGTTACTGTATTTTGCACTACTGCAGGTGCAAATTTAATACTACA